>JACJXH010000010.1 GCA_020636745.1 Lentimicrobiaceae bacterium
AGGTACGTTCTTGCTGAACATCAATTCCGCAGTAATTAACCCTGTGCCTGAGAATTTTCTGAATCTTTCCTGGCTGTTCAAGCAATTCGGGGAATAGCTTTTTTTCAATACCTTCAACAATAGAAGGTGTCAGGAACTGCTGGCTGTATGTTTCGCTGTCCCTCACAGCTGTCCAGGGTTTGATAAACCCGAAGGGGCCTGCGTATTTTACGATGTATAACATGGTTTTATGTTTTGTTTTTCTACACCTGACAGGTTTTTAAAACCTGTCAGGTGTAGATGTGTAGTTTTGTTGTTTTATTTGATTTGAAATTTACATTTCCAACCAATTTTCTGTTTCTTTTATTTCCATTTTACTGCTATGCATGTATTTAAAATTTGCTTCATCGTCGAACCAGCCTATGACCTCTGTACGGCGCAAATTTGTTGGCTTAATTGAAATGCAAGTTAAATAACTGCTCCAGGGGTATTCTATTGGGTGTTCACAAAAACCATGGTGTACCGGGTTTTTATGGATGTAAAGGATTACCTTTTTCAAATAACTTTCATCGTTGATTATTTTCCGTTTAAATGGTCTTTCAAAAAGGGTGCCGTTGGTTTCGTAACGTTTGTTAAATGCTTTGGTGTAAGCGTTAAATAAATTTGAAAAGTACTGGTGTAGTGGTTTTATATTTTCTACACCTGACAGGTTTTTAAAACCTGTCAGGTGTAAACAATCTGTCATTTCTTCTTTGGCTTTCATCCTTACCAGCAAATGAAAATGATTCTTCATTAAAACCCATGCATACGTGTCGGCTATCGGTAAAATGTATTTGTCATACAATCCCAGAAAATACTGGTAATTGGCCGGCTCGTAAAACAAATCGCGGTTACCAACAGCATGATTGTATATGTGATAATAATTACCGTATTCCAGGGGTTCCATCAGATATTTTTATTGTCATTTTTACTTTATTGCACCAAATCCAATTCCGGTTGAATTTCCCAATCCGACATTCCATGCAAAAAGTTTTGTCTCTGCATTCCCTTCAATGATCGCCGGGCACCAACTTGCTCTGTTTTCAATGCCGTTGTAGGTAACCTTTTTTGTGCCTGCTTTTGCATAGGAGCTCTCAAAACGTATATTGAAAGTTTCGTCTTTTATACCTGCAATCTGCATTTTTGTTTCCATTGTTTCTTTAAGGAAGCTATTAGCTCTGGAATCTGTATACAGGATATGCTCAACATTGCCTTTAAATTGCCTCTTGATAAACACCGGACTTGCAACATAAAAAAGTGTTCTGTCTGAAAGATCAGGGTTTTGTTGAATGATTATTTCAGATACCTGGAGGTGATTAAACATTGTAGGTGAAGATTGTATACCGGTAATCATTCGCTTTATCAGTTCATCACTGTGTGAACTAAAGAAAAAGGATGAATCGTTTTCAAACTTTAACCCTGCTTTAACAGCTTTAGCGCCTTCAAGCCTTGAGAATGAGTATAATGATATCTCTCCATGCTCATTGTTCCAGCCAAGCCATTTATGAATACATCCTGTGAGCAAGGCCTGATGATCAAATGGTATGGTGCTTTTTTCTGTTTTGATTTTAATATGAAGTCTCATTTTATGATAAATTAAGTTCTCTTCTTTCCTTCCCTTATCCTTACCACAACGCCTATTTGTTTTTCGGGGTAGGTTTCGGGTGATATGCGGTTGATTCTTACTTCAAATAGCTCCGTATGTCCCAGGTTCAGAAACTGACTGATGTGCTTGTTCTCTTCGCGCGGGATGTATCCCAGTTTCCTGTCTTTGTAATAAAGCGCAACTGCATACGGGTCAAACTGATTGTCGGGTTCGGCTGTCATCTTCAGGCTGATGCCTATTTTTAATTCCTCAAAAACTTCTACGCCATCGTAATAGGTGAAGCCTGCCAGATTAAAATGTGCATAATGTTTGTCAATCATTTTGTATCCTGTTTTATGGTTAAACTTCTGTTCTCTTCATTTCAGCATACAAAAAAACATCCTGTTTGTGACAACTTTTGTCATAGTTGAAAAAAGTGAATTTTTATTTTTTAATTCTGCTATGTTGGTTTTAATTGTTTAAAGTGACAGGCAGCATACATTGATAGTAAACCGTTACTGCTTTAGATTAGTGGCTTTTGAGTGAAGACAGCTCCGCTTAATTAATTTATTTACATGGTTTTAATTTCAGCAGTATCGGTTTGGAATGAGGGTTCTTTGGCTTTGCAGGTATCCATCCGTTTGTTGATAAAGTCTATAAAGTCCTCCGATTCAATTATCTCAATTTCATTCAGCAATCCCATTACAAATCGTCCCACCCCTTCATAGCTGCACACATCGGTTTCGAGTATCCATTCATTGTCGTTTACCATATTCAGGTCTTTTTCCGAAAGCGGATATTCTTCCATCAGCAGGCGGGCGGCCCGTAATCCAAGTTTTAGTTTGACAGGCAGCAGCTGATAGCTGCTGATTCTGAAAATATCTATATGTCCGGCTTGATGATGTTCTTCGCATTCCCAGTCATGGTTGGTTATTTCCACATCGCTGATGCGCGAGAGCTTAAACAGTTTGTTTTTGCCGCTTTCAGGCTCGTACGCCCATATTTGTATATAGTTGGTGGTAAAGCCAAAAGGTTCAACAAAGCGGTCGCTCACCATTTTACTGTTGGCTGAGCTGTAATTTTTCAGCACCACTTTCTTTTTCTGTTCTATGGCTTCACCCAGGCGATCCACAATTTGCGCGTTTTTCCCCTTTACCACCGTTTCAGCCAGTATTTTGTAATTGTAAACCGTGTACAGTTTTTTCTTCAGGTTTTGCTTTATCAGGTTATTTTCATCAATGTTTTCGATGGCGCTTTTCAGAATCCAGGCTTCCTCTTCGGTAAAATGAATCAGGCTGCTGATGTCTTTAAAGTATTTCGATGATTTATCAATCCGGTGAATATTGCCTTCTCTCTTCATTACAAAACCGGCTGCTCTGAATGTGTCGATATAGCGATAAACGCTGCGGGTGGTCATATTAAGTTTGCCGGCAATGTCCTGAACGGTGTAGCGGCGATTGCCGGTAAGCATTAGCATCAGCCTTAGTAATCGCTCAATTTTGGGTTGGTCCATTGGTTTATATGATTAAGATATATGGTGACAGAAGGTTATTTTGCCCTGCTGCCGGTTATTTCTTCTACACAGCCCATTCCCAGTGCGTTTTTTTCGCCAAAGCCACATAAATATCCTGTTTTTATAAGCTCAGCAGGAGCGGTCAGGCTGAAATCGTAGGTGTATCCTATGATTTTTGTTTGGGCAGGCGTGTGGGCCTTAATGATTATTCCCCACTTGCGGGGCGTGTTCAATATTTCGGTTTTTACTGTTGGAATGCTGCTGACCAGTTCAGGCCTCGATGAAATAAGACCCGCCTGCAGCAGGGTGGTATATTTTCTGATAAGGTTATCGGTTAAAATCTGGCAATAATCCGGGTGATCCGGTGCCAAATATTCGGCAGTGGGGCAATGCTCAACCTGCTTGCCTATAACTAAGGGTGAAACCAGCCTGAGTTTTATATGTTCGCAAAATTCAGGTTCGGGGAGCACTTCAACAGCACTCACCTGAAATGGAGTTTGACTGATGTGATCGCCTAATGTAAAGTGTTGATGGGTAAATATACCGGCAACAAAATGTTCAATGGCAGCAGGGACCATAAATGAAATAACAAAACTGCACTGCTGACTGATTATCCGCAGCCGATCCTGTTCAACCTTAAAACCCCGTGATGGAAAGCTAAGTTGCGAAAATGTAAACAACTTGTATTTTTTGGTTCCATTAATAAAGCCGGTGTCGTGCAAAAAACGGGCAAAGGCATGGTTTCCTTCACCAATGGTGTGATATATCCAGGCCGAGAGCGGGTACTGATAATTAACAGGGATTGTTCTGTGGATGGGATCGGTAGCTGTTAGTGTAATGCTTAATCTCATTTTGATGGACTTAAAGATAAATATAGGTTTAAGTAAATATGATGCTAATAATAGCAAACTTATAAAATAAATATTCAGCTTTAGATGTTATGGTAAAATAAATTCTAATTTTATTTTATCGGCGCTATTTTTGGTAAAAACTGTAGAAAGTGCATTTATTTATGGCATTGGTTTTAAGGTATTTTATTGAAAATCCCAAAGCAGGCAGTGTGCATGAGGTGTAATGTTTGTTCCGGCAAGGTGTTCTTTACCATCCGTTTTTGTTTTTCTCAAGGTTGATGGCCTGCAGTAACTCCTGCTGTTCGGGCAAATCTGTTTCCAAAGTTGTGAGCAGCTCATCCGCTTTGTTTAAATGTGCTCTTGCCTTTTCGCTGCTGATGGGAAGGTAAAGCTCATATAAAGCCAGGTGAAACTCGTAATAGGAGGGGAAATACTGGATGCCTTTTTCGTAAACAGCAATGGCATAGTCATTTAATCCGCTGCCGGCATAGCGCGATGCCAGCCCGTTGATTTCCGGAATTTCGGGTGGAAAGAAGTAGTGCCCCAACCGCGATGCCTCTTCTGTTTTTTGCAACTCATCGTCTACAGTGATAGGTAATGTTTTGAGCTTGTATTCACTGTTTACTTCGGCAATTGGGGTATAGCGGCAGCTGAAATCAGCGAATATTTGTGTGAGCAGATAAGGAGTGGCCACTATCGGTACGGCTGTGTGACCGGCATAGTCGGCCTCAAATGTATGAACTGATGTGAAAAAGGCCGGATATTTTGATTTTAGCCGTTCATATTCGCTGCGGTGGTAAAAGTCCTTATCCTGTGCTTTTCCGCCTGTTGAGATGGATATCCGGCTGTAATCAACAGCTTCGGTGCTTTCCATGCGAAGTATCAGCTTTTCAAAAGCATCAAGTGGGGTGTGTGCTATAACGGCTGAGTAATAATCAGGGGCCAGAAGGCAGGAATAGAGGGCAAATGAAGCCGAAAATGAATGTCCAATCAGAGTCTTAAATCTGTTCGGATGGTAAGGCTTTATCTGTTCATCCACTTCAGTGGTGATAAACCGGTGCAGGGGAGTGGGCTCCCGGGTTTCGCTGTTGAAGCTGCATTCAGCATTGCGGTTGCGCAGCGGAATAATTACCACGATTGACTGTGGTATCTGGTGGGTGTACTGCAGGTATTTTATGGTGCTGCTCAACGGGTTGACCAGCCATTCATGCTGCCCGTCAAGCAGATAGATAACCGGTAAGCGTACTTCCTCCGACTGGTATTTGTAAAACTCAGGCTTGATAACATAAACAGTGCGAGGCTCGTTGAATGCCTTTGAAAAGAAGGAAAGGGTATCGGCGGTTTGTGCCCAAAGTTCAGTTGCGCCCAGCAGGGCAAGCATGAGAGTCAGCGTTTTTTTCATGTCCGGGATGATGCTCGTTGGTTTGATAAGGGTATCAACACCTGCTTTCACCAGAATGTTGCATGTGGCCTTTAATTTTACACCGCTTGCGCTGCCTGCTGAATTGGTTAAAGGCCTCAGAATTTCACACTTACTTAGCTTTCACTGGCCTGTTTGTTTGTTGGCTTGAATGATCGTTTATGGATGATGACCGAAACAGGTGGCCGGTGTGGTGTTAAACAGGGTAGTAAAATCATTTGTTATCATTCCGATGGAGGCTAAAAAGCAACTCCCCGCCGGTATATTGCCGGCAGGGAGTGATGTCCGGTGAAAGAAAACTTTCACTATTCTGTAATCACGATCTTTTTGGTGGCGATTGTCCGGTTGTTTTCGCTCAGCATCAGGTAATAAATGCCTGATGGCAAATTGTTTTTATGCAGCATAAATGACTGGCCTTCCAGGTTTGATTGCTGATAAACAACTTCGCCCATCAGATTGTATAATTTAACAACGGCCTTGTTGAGGGGGAAACTTGTTTTGATGGTCGTTTCCGATGAAAAGGGATTGGGGTAAACCGCAAAGTTTTTATCGGCAGATAAATCATCTACTCCGCTGCAAAGCTGCCACTGCGCCGAAGAGGTCAAAATGTCGTCAATCATCCAGCCTTCTCTGTTGGTTTCAACGGCATCCGACATAAATGTAAATTTAATCATCAGGCTGTCAACCGGATAAATAATGGTGTCGGCTTTAACCGGAATCCACCATTCCCAGTTGAATCGTGACAATACCCAACCGTCAGATTTCCCGGTTGTAGTTAACGGATGATTGGTATATGTGCCATTTGTCGCATGAAAGTCATCGTCCCACCAGAAATTGGACCCCCACAGGATACCGTTGGTGTCACTTACCATAACCCAGGAGTTGCCCCCGTCATACGAGGCTGTTATGATTCCTTTGTCGGTCAAGGTATCCATATCATACTTATGCCAAAATTGCATGCTGGTGTAACAGGTGACGGTATATGGATTTCTGATAACATAAATAAACGATGAGGTGTTATTGGCCGGGTAGCTGTTGGTGGTATCAGTTAGCATGGCCCTGTTTCCTTCATGTGCCGCATCAAAAAAGGTCTTGCCGGGTGTACCTGTTTGCCAGATATTGTTCTCGGTGGGTTCAATAATAATCTTTGAAGTGGGCGTTTCAAAAGTGACAGAATCATATGTGTATTGCGGGTAAGCTTTGCCTGCCATCATCAATAAGAAAAACAGCATCATCAGATTTGTAAATTTCTTTTTCATGTTATCTTCGGTTGGGTTATTATTATTGTCCTTGCTTAACAGGTGGCATGATAAAAAGTTGCCACTAAAGCACTTTTTATGCAGGATTCCAATGCGAAGCCCCTGTTTGTTATCTAAACAATTTGTAAAGATAAGGATTTGAGGATAATATTTAATAATGAGGGTCATTTGTGAATACTTGAGAGGTTGGGGGTTTACACCGGATAAATCTAAAGGCGTGATATTGCTCCCTGGCTTGCGCGTGTCCCCGGCTTGTGTGCGTCCCCCGACGCGTGCCCCGGCACCTGAAAAGCTTTTCTCAAAGTTGCTCGAATGTTTGTTAGCGCGCTGACGGTTTAGGGTGACGCGCTGACGGTTTGGGGTGACGCGCTGACACATTCGGGTAACGCGCTGATAACCAGCTTGCGCTCGTCCCCGACGCATGCCACGCCATCTCAAAAGGCGTCCCGCAAAGCTAAACGTACGTCTGCAAACGTGAATCGAGCCTCTGCAAACGTGAATCGAACGTCTGCAAACGTGAATCAGACTCATGCAAAACTGAACGAACGTCTGCATGCTTGAATGTAATCAGACCATAGCTTGCCCGGCTTGCGCGCGTCCCCCGACGCGTGCCCCGGTATCTGAAAAGCTTTTCTCAAAGCTGCACAAATGTTTGCTGAGTACCTGGCTTTGTTAATGGTAACAACTTCAAAAGAAACAGGCTTCACCTGCGTTACATCCAAATGTTGATGGGGTATTCAGGCAATATAACAACAGAAAAAATTATCCATGACACAATAAAAGTTTTAATAACATTAAAAATCCGATGGATAATTTGGATATTTAATAAAATATTATATTTGTAATGAAAGGCCGATTTGAATAAGTGATTTTGATGGTTGTGGACAAGTCGGATATAGGCGCAATGCTTCGGGTATACACTCGTTATGGGCTATTATAAGAACGACATGCTGGTCATTACTGGGCTGACCACCCAAAGTCGAAAATGTGAAAGCGAAAAACGACATTAAAAATAAAGTAGCCGAGCCCATAAAAAGCTGAAAATCGAAAGAGTAAGCATTATTTAAAAACATTCTAAATTTTGAAATCATGGAAAAAAAATTGTTTATTATTGTTGGCCTTTTAATAATTGCAACAATAGCATCAATTGTTTTATTTTCAGGCGGTTGTTCGAAAGAGAACAAATCATCCACTGAAGCAGAAGTTGTTCAGGATATTTCGTCCTTAAAAGCAGCAAATGCAAATTCCGCCACGATTCATATAGAATGTGCTGGTACATGTGAAAACAATGAAAATTGTGGGGCTCGCTGGAATATCCCCTCAGGCATAATTGAATGTACTTGTAGTGGTTGTGTGATGTCAATTACCAAAGACAATCCTTCTGATCGAAGTACTGCATCCAGATCAGATATGGGAAAAATTGCAGCACACTTTGTTGACTATCTTTATAGAGAACATGGCACTCAAAATTACTTAATCACAAACTACAAACAGACATTCTATGATCTGGCGGAGTACATTGAGATTAATTATATTTTGAATGACGATCCGTCAGAAACTTTCAGCTTAACTTTTCTATCAAAATTTGAATCAACTGATTTAAAGGCACCTCCTCATACAGTCTTGGTTGATTGCCATGGCTCATGTGATACATCGGCTGAAAAATGTGTCGAAGTTTATAACACTAACACTGGTGAAGTTTATTGTAAATGTCAAAGTGATAATTGCAAAATGAAAATTGAAGAAGTGAAGTAAACTACTGATATTTAACAAATAACAGCCCATAACAAAAGCAAAATGCAAGCGGGCAGATAGTGCTGATTTAAAGCTAATTACATTTATTAAACATCTTGGTTTATTGGATGTTTATTGCTTTGAACTGCCCGCCTGAACTTAGCTTTACCCGTTACACACTCAATCTTTCCGGGATTAAACATATTTCATTGCTGAAAAGAATTACCCCGGAGGGGTGAAATGTTTATAGAAAATGTGATGTCAATCCAGGAATCCGACCCCGTTTGGGGTCGTACCTTTTTATCGAAAGATGCATGCTATAAATATGCAATTCCTGCAGAATTCGGTTCGGGTCGAACATCCTTGTTTATGTTCTTTTCTTTACACACTCAATCTTTCCGGGATTAAACATATTTCATTGCCGAAAAGAATTACCCAGGAGGGGTGAAATGTTTATAGAAAATGGGATGACAATCCAGGAATCCGACCCCGTTTGGGGTCGTACCTTTTTATCGAAAGATGCATGCTATAAATATGCAATTCCTGCAGAATTCATCCAGGCGGTAAGTTGTAGCAATATACGCGGTTATTTATTTCGATTTTACCTTAAAAATACGCAAGCTATAGCCCCAACACCGTTATAAAATATTGAGGTGATAGAAGTGCTTCTCAGCTCAGCTGTTACTTTCCCTGTTTTTTGCTGTAGCTAAGTGTAATAAACGATTTGTTGGGGGTGAGTTCTATTTCTTCCCGGTGGGTGCGGCGCATCGCTTCTGATTGTATATATGCATCAATTTCTTCTTCTTTTACCTGGTGCGAGATGGCGGCCAGCTTTTCGAGCGACTTGTATTTTGTTTTTGTAACAAAGGAGGTTTGCTGGTTTCGCTGAATCACAATGAACAATGTGCCTTTTTCGCTTAATGTTCTAATAATTTTTTTTAACGCCATGATGGGTTGCGTGTATTCAAGCACAAGCCCGATAAAAAACAGGTCAACATTGCCGATGTTTAATTCGTCGTGCAGTATATCAGCTTTTATAATTTCAAGACCTTTCATTTGGTTTCCAAATTTTTCATGGGTCTTTTTCAGGTATTCAGGGTTGATGTCGATGGCATAAACACGTTGGGTCAGGTCAGATTTTACATGTTCCAGCCCGTTGCCGGTTGAACAGCCCAGCAATGCAAAGCTTCGGGGCAAATACCTGTCAAGGGCATCGTGTATCAGTTTATTTAATACCTGGGCCTGTCCAATTTCAGTCATATGGTTTTCATAATCGTCGGGCAATATTTCTAACCAGGGATTGTCCATTATTTTTAGTTGGGTTTTATTATAACTGATAAGTGCACCACAGATACGGGTAAGGCTGGTGACCGGGTCAGCAAAGTTAAATGATAAGTTTATACTTTTACATGGTTTCATATAATTCGCCATAGGCCTGGAAGTCATGGGCTTTGTTAAAATTTATTATGTTGAGTTTGTTCTTCAGGAAAAGTATCCGGTACAGCTGCTCAATGCGGTGTGCATCGTTTCTCAGTCCGGCGTCTTGCCCGTTTATTTGTAGAATGTTTTTAAATGCCTCCTGTGTTGCTCGTTTTTTGTATTTGTTTGGCTAAAGCCACTGTGTGTTACTTTTATTTAATAAATGGGCTGAAGCCCATTCCAAATCATTTGAATTTAATTTATGGAATGGACTCCTCCCACTTTTAATCATTTGAACATTATCGGGTAGTGGCATCCGATTCTTTGTGCTCCACACAAAATGAATATACACTTTTACAAAAGACATGTTATCTGTTTTTTTGGCTAAAGCCACTGTGTGCTAATTTTATTTAATAAATGGGCTGAAGCCCATTCCAAATCATTTGAATTGATTTTATTGAATGGGGAAACCCAATTTTTAATCATTTGATATTTATTTATTGAATTCGAATCGCCCATTTCCAAATCATTTGAATTGATTTTATGGAACAGGGAATCTCCCTTTTTTAATTATTTGAATTGATTTATGGAAGGGGGCATTTTTATTCAATGAAATGCCTCCAGCTTTAGCTGGAGGACTATTAATTTCAAAAAGAATCTGGCTTTAGCCAAACCCTTAATCTTTGAATTTCTGAAAATTATATTTGTTTATAAAATCATCATATTCTTGCTGAAATGTTTTTTGTTTGTGGTGCTCTTCCTGATTTTTAATATAATTCCTTACCTTATCCAACACTGATTCCGAAACCGAAATAGCAAAATATTCATCCTGCCATTCAAATTTCTGTTTCGTTAAGTTATGTTTGTTAATCCAAAAAGAAGACTCACCCTTAATTAATTGCATGATTTTTTGAATAGTCTGGTCTGCACCGAGAGAAACAAGACAATGGCAATGGTTGTTGTGTCCGTTAATGAAATCAATATAAATGCCCTTTTCTTTTGCATTTTCCCTGATATGTTTCCAAACATTAATACGCAAGTCAACATTATCGAGTAATGGCACCCGATTCTTTGTGCTCCACACAAAATGAATATACACTTTTACAAAAGACATGTTATCTGTTTTTTTGGGCTAAAGCCACTGTGTGCTACTTTTATTTAATAAATGGGCTGAAGCCCATTCCAAATCATTTGAATTGATTTTATGCAATGGGAGCCTCTCATTTCCAATTCATTTGAATTGATTTCATGGAATGGGGAAACCCAATTTTTAATCATTTGAACATTATCGGGTAATGGCACCCGATTCTTTGTGCTCCACACAAAATGAATATACACTTTTACAAAAGACATGTTATCTGTTTTGTTTGGCTAAAGCCACTGTGTGTTACTTTTATTTAATAAATGGGCTGAAGCCCATTCCAAATCATTTGAATTTTAATTTATGGAATGGACTCCTCCCACTTTTAATCATTTGAACATTATCGGGTAACGGCACCCGATTCTTTGTGTTCCACACAAAATGAATATACTCTTTTACAATAGCTCCCAGCCCCGTCTTTACCTGTATTCTTATCAAGTGGTTATTAGTGCAAATCAAACCGGTCGGCATTCATCACTTTTACCCAGGCTTTTACGAAGTCGTGCACGAATTTTTCCTGATTGTCGTCCTGTGCATAAACCTCGGTATACGATCGCAGAATGGAATTGGAGCCCAAAACCAGGTCAACCCTGGTGGCTGTCCATCTGGTTTTTCCGGTTTTTCTTTCCACAATATGGTAAAGATTTTCGGAAACCGGTTTCCATGCGTAATTCATATCGGTAAGGTTTACAAAAAAGTCGTTGCTTAAAATGCCTTCTCTGTCGGTAAAAACGCCATGTTTGCTGCCGCCGTGGTTTGTGCCCAAAACGCGCATTCCGCCAATCAGAACCACCATTTCAGGTGCTGTAAGCCCCATTAGCTGGGTTCTGTCGAGGAGCATTTCTTCAGGGCTAACGGCATAATGTTTCTTTTGCCAGTTTCTGTATCCGTCGTGCAAAGGTTCAAGTACATCAAATGATTCGGCGTCGGTCATGCCGGCAGTGGCATCTCCTCTGCCCGGGGTGAAAGGTACCTCGATATGAAAGCCAGCATCATGAGCCGCTTCTTCGATGGCGGCGCTTCCGCCTAAAACAATTAAATCGGCGAGGCTGACTTTTTTGGGCAGTTTCGCCTGAATTTCAGAAAGTTTGTCAAGAACCCTGTCCAGACGTTGAGGTTCATTGCCTTCCCAGTCTTTTTGCGGAGTCAGCCGTATTCTGGCGCCATTGGCCCCGCCTCTGAAATCGGAGCATCTGAAAGTGCGGGCACTGTCCCAGGCTGTATTGATTAGTTCGGCCCGAGTAAGGCCGCAATTGAGCAGCTGAACTTTTAAATCTTTTATTTCCTTGTCGGAAAGGATGTAGTTGACAGAAGGCACAGGGTCTTGCCAGATTAAATCCACGTCAGGGACATCAGCTCCGAGATAACGGCTTTTGGGGCCTAAATCGCGATGGGTGAGTTTGAACCAGGCTTTGGCAAAAACCTCAGAGAACAGGGCAGGGTCATGATAAAAGCGTTCAGATATTTTTCTGTATGCAGGGTCTGTCTTCAAGGCCATATCTGCATCGGTCATGATGGGGTTTCTGCGCACACCCGGCACGTGAGCGTCAAAAGGCATGTCTTCTTCCCTGATGTTGATGGGTTCCCATTGCCATGCTCCTGCGGGGCTCTTTTTCAATTCCCAGTCGTAAGTGAACAATAGATAAAAATAAGAATGATCCCATTTGTCGGGGTGGGTAGTCCAGGCACCTTCAATGCCACTGGTGACTGTGTCTTCGGCATTGCCTTTCCCTTTTGGATTTTTCCAGCCGAATCCCTGTTCATGCGGTTCAGCAGCTTCGGGGTTTGGCCCCAGTAGCGAAGCATCGCCGTTACCGTGGGTTTTGCCCACAGTGTGGCCGCCGGCAGTGAGGGCAACGGTTTCTTCGTCGTTCATGGCCATTCTTTTGAAAGTAACCCGCATGGCCCGGGCTGTTTTCAGGGGGTCGGGCTGACCGTCAACTCCTTCAGGATTTACATAAATCAGTCCCATCTGAACAGCGGCCAAAGGGCTTTCAAGGGATTCTTCATCTGCTGAATCGGCATACCTGTCTTTGCCGAGCCATTCTTTTTCGGCACCCCAGAAAATGTCTTTTTCAGGATGCCAGATATCTTCGCGTCCACCGCCAAATCCAAATGTTTTAAACCCCATGGATTCATAAGCCATATTTCCGGCAAGAATCATCAAATCGGCCCACGAAATGCTTTTGCCGTATTTCTTCTTAATGGGCCATAACAGGCGGCGGGCCTTGTCGAGGTTTACATTGTCGGGCCAGCTGTTGAGCGGGGCAAAGCGCTGATTGCCGGTGTTGCTGCCACCGCGGCCATCTGCTATGCGGTATGTGCCGGCGCTGTGCCAGGCCATTCTGATCATTAATCCGCCATAATGGCCACTGTCTGCCGGCCACCATTCCTGACTGTCCGTCATTAATTTTTTGAGATCATTTTTTAATGCTTCCAAATCCAGCTTTTTAAATGCTTCGCGATAATTAAAATCTTCGCCATATGGATTTGTTTTGTTGTCGTGCTGATGCAGGATGTCAGTATTGAGCGCATGGGGCCACCAGCTCATCACGGAGCTGTTGAGGTTGGTATGGGCGCCGTGCATCACCGGGCATTTGCCTTTTTCTGAAGGGTTCATTTTGTTTGCTTTTACAAGGTGAACGCTAAAGTTAGTGTTTTTTTTGACATAATCCTTATTGCTAAGGGTTTCAGATTCAATGAGGTGGCAGACTTGCCGGTGCAGCTGTAGGGTAGTGGTTGTAAGCTGCTGATAGCCCTGCGCTTTGGGCCATATGGCAAAGGCAGGCCGTAGCCATTTGTGCTGTAAATGATATTTGTGTAAGCAACATCCTGCGGAAACAAGGCCGCTTGTTCAATGTCTTTGCGCTGGGTTTGCCTCAGGAGGTGTTGCGGAATACACCGGGCGGTATTTCAGACTTTTTATTTTACATAATAAAGACCGGCATCGGGGCCTAAGGGCAATCCTGCTAAAATCCACCCAATCAATAATATGGTCCACGCTATAAAAAACATAACGGAATACGGCAACATGGTTGCGATTAAGGTACCGAGCCCTGCTTTGGCATCGTATTTTTGGTAATACACAATGATGAGGGCGAAGAAACTCATCATGGGCGAAATAACATTGGTTATGCTGTCGCCGATGCGGAAAACAGCCTGCGACAATTCGGGAGAATAGCCCAGCAACATAAACATCGGAATAAAAACAGGGCCCATAATTGCCCATTTGGCTGAGGCACTTCCCATAAACAGGTTGATGATGCCGCTGAAAACCACAAAAAGAATAACCAGTGGAATAAGCCCTATATCAGTGGTTTGAAGGAAACCGGCTCCTTTTATAGCTAAAATAAGCCCCAGGTTGCTCCATTTGAACCAGGCTACAAACTGTGCGGCAAAGAAAACCAGCACCAGGAATGAAACCAGACTTTTAAAACTGCTGCTCATTCCGTTAATTACATCCTCATGTTTTTGGAAGGTTTTGGTGATGTAGCCAAAAACAATACCACAACTGGCTGCCACTATAAAAAGCACGGCAATAAAACCTTTGAGCAGGGGAGAGTGCAATACCGAATTGTCTGCGCCCCTTAAGAAACCGTGGTCAGGAATTAAACCTGCCGCAAATATGGCCATCCAGCCCAAAAAAACAACCAATACCCAACGCAGGCCTTTTTTCTCAACCGGTGATATTGGGTTAACAGGCTCTGATACAACGTTTCCGCTGTACTTTCCCAGGTGGGGCTCAACCCATGCATGGGTAACCCACGTGCCTGCAATGGTCACAACAAAGGTAGAGACTGCCATAAAATAGTAGTTGGAGGTTGGCATGACATAATACTCCGGATCAATAATCCGCGCAGCCTCGGTTGAAAGACCTGCCAGCAATGGATCGATGGTGCCGATGATCAGATTGGCACTGAATCCGCCGCTAACACCGGCAAAGGCAGCTGACATGCCCGCAACAGGATGACGGCCCAACGAATGAAAAATAACCCCTGCCATTGGAATGATGAGCAGATAACCGAGGTCGGATGCCGCGTTAGACATAATGCCTGCGAACACCACAATAAATGTTACCCACTTTCCGGGAGCCTTCAGCAGTAAGGCATTGATGGCTGTTTTGATTAATCCGCTGCTCTCCGAAATGCCAATTCCCAACAATGCCACCATCACAATGCCGAGTGGCGCAAAACCGGTGTAATTGTCAACCATTTCGAGCAGGATGCGGTGCAAGCCTTCAACCGACAGGAGATTGATTACCCTGATGGTTTCTCCCGTGGCAGGATTTGCTCCCTGCCAACCCAGCCAATGGCCGATAGCTGAAACCACCAGCGTGATGATGGCGAAAATGCCAAATAATGCGGCCGGATGCGGAAGTGCATTGCCCCCTTTTTCAACAATGGTGATAAATCTGTTTAGTGCCTTTTTAAAAAATTGTTTCATTAATGAGAAATGCTGTTTAGTTACATGTTAGTGAACAGCATTCAGGCCTGTTTTGTTTTCATTTTCTATGAG
Source organism: Lentimicrobiaceae bacterium (assembly GCA_020636745.1). Lineage (NCBI taxonomy): Bacteria > Pseudomonadati > Bacteroidota > Bacteroidia > Bacteroidales > Lentimicrobiaceae > Lentimicrobiaceae bacterium. The sequence continues at coordinate 15,456 of JACJXH010000010.1, forward strand.
GCAGCCATATATTTCATGTTTTCACCACAGCCATTGCCATGGTCTTTATTGTCGTTTACAGCCGGTGTTATTTTTTCAGTTTGTCAGCTGTGATTACCCTAAAGGTGTTTGAATTGATGGTTAATCTGATGTTACGCTCTGCATTCGAAATGTAATAATTCTTGCCTTTTCTGAGAATGAGCTTTTCGTCGGTCTCTTTCAAAATATCAGCAATCAGGTTTTCTATCTGTTCATTCGAGCCATGTAAGCCCAGCTTTTTGTTTATCCTGTTATAAACAAGCGCAGTGTAACACACCCGTGCTGTCATGATTTGTTTAAGTGTGGTCATCGCTGATCTTTTCCTGAATATGTATGGTTGCCCGGCTCCGATTTTTTGATTTTCCAGCATCGGATGGCTTCAGCCAAAGTGCTGTTGCGATTGTCTTTCATAAAGTCGCGGATAAAAGTGTTGTACTCAAACTGTGGGGCAATCTCGCGGGGCGATGTGTCTGAACGCCTTTCTGCTTCCATCTCTTTCCATTTTTCAAAAGCCTCACCCAGCGTTTTTCCCTGTGCTGATTTCATCCAGTTCATAAACCTTACATGAAATTTGAATTTGCGGGCTGTTTTTTGCTGAAAAAAACTCCTCACATTTTCAGTGTTTCGGTAATTGTCAGTAATAATGGTGTTGTCGCTCAGGGGGGCAAGGTTCCAGTTAAACCGCGAGGTTGTCTGATATTCAGGCTGATGTGTCTCTTTTTGACCGGTTGTGAGGTATGTTTCAATGCGGGAGGCAAGCGCGGTTTTCCCTCCTCTTTTGTCGAGATTTTCAAGCCGGCAAAATTCAACCAAATCCTTTTTATACCAGTAAGAGTTCCTGAAATCGTGGATGTTTATCTGCCTGTCTAATATGGGTTTGTGTTCCATAGGATGGATGGGTTGCTGTGGCGCTTATTCCTGAAGCCAGTCTTTGAACGATTTGGCATTGTCTTTACTTATAAGTATTTCAGGGTGATCGACGGTTAAAATGAGTTTCAAACGTCCGCCAAAATAATTCTCAATTTCTTTAAGATACTTTTTGTGAATGATAAACTGCCGGTTGGCCCTGAAAAAATGCCTGGCTGGAAGCTTTTCCTGAATCTGATTTAAACTTTCGTTCAGCAGCCACCTGTTGCGGTCGTCATGTGCAAAAACCGACTGGTAATCAAGGCTGAAATAGGCGATATCCTCGCTTTTTATTAGGCGAATCTTCTCTTTAAAGTAAGTTAAAAAGGTGGGAAAACTTACCTGTTGGTGGAGATTTTGTATGATTTGAGCATAAATATTCGGGGGCATTGACAATGCGCTGTTTTGAAAAATCTGTTTGTATTTGCGCACTGCATTTTCTAAATCCTGTAAAGCAAAAGGTTTTAAAATGTAATCAATGCCATAACTTTTAAAAGCTTTCATTAAATATTCATCAAAAGCCGTTATAAAAATTACAGGTTTTTGAGGCTCTGTTTGCTCAAATATTTCGAAAGCGATGCCGTCAAGTAACTGGATATCTGAAAATATCAAATCGTAGGCCGATGAAGAATTCGATGAAAACCAGTCTGTGGCTTGTTTTACGCTGTTTAATTCTGATATCACCTCAACAGAATCAGTCAATTCGCTCAAAAGACGTTTCAACCGTTTAATGGCCAGAGGCTCATCTTCAATAATTACGACTTTCAGTATCATGCCTGGTCCGATTTGCTTAAAGGTATGGCTACTTCAAAAACGGTGTCACTTTGGTTAACCGTGATGCTTTTCTGAAGCAGAAGTTCACACTTTTTATTGATATTTTCCAGCCCGTAGCCGAGTTTGTTTACTTCAAAACTTTTCTTCCTGTTTATTTTGTTGCTGAATTTCAGGTAATTGTCATCATCAGTAACCGAAACATTGATTTCCATTTCGCTGATGTTGTTATGCTTTACGATGTTTTCCAAAACAATAAGTGAGCAAAGCGAAGGAACTAAAAAAGGAAGGTTGCGGTCAAAATGATAGGTGATGGTGATGGCATTTTCAAACCTGATTTTCAACAGATAGATGTATGTATTGATAAACTGAATTTCATCCTTGAGCGACACAAAATGATTTTGCTGGTTTGAAAGCACATATCTAAAAAATTGTGACAACTGCTGGATGTATTCATCACTTTTTTTGAGGTCTGATTGAATGAGCTCAGATAATACATTCAGACTATTAAAGAAAAAATGAGGCTGAAGTTGTGCCGTTAATCCTTTCAACTGCAATTGCAGACTTTCGTTTTCAAGATCCTTTATTTTTAAAATATTGTTGTAATGGAGCTTGTTTTTTGCCAGAAACGCTACAATGAAATAGGTTGCAATGATGATAATGAGGCTGCGGACTATATCAATGGACAATTTGATGAAAATGGGGGGGCCGTCAGGCTGAATATAGGTCCAGAAAGGGATTCTTATCAATAAATTTAACCCAAACAAAAGCAGGTTCATAAGAATTACATAACAGGCAAACTTGAGTGATGAAAACGATTTTTCGTGAAATTGGTTCTGAAACTTAAGATTGACAGATGTAATGATAAATGTGGTGAAGATCAGTAAGCATTTATCCACAATATCAGGCCATTGATGGTGGTCTATCAATAGCAAAACAGGAGACAGGGACAACAGAAATGTGATGACTCCTGAGAAAATGAGGTTGTATGTAAGGTTTTGCCTGGACATAAAAAAAACTGCAAGATAATGAAATCTTGCAGTTATGTTAAGGTGATTACTTTAAATTTGAGTTGAAGAAAGCAATGGCTTTATTCAGGTTTTCAGTTGTGCTGAACTGGGCGCCTCCGTGGCCTGCACCGTTCAAAAGTTCGTAGCTTACTTTGCTGTCGCCCAGCACACTTCTCAGAGAATTGTAAAAATTGAGGCTTTGCGTGTAAGGGATTAGCGGATCGGCGCTGCCAACCTGAATCCAGAATGGAGGGTCGTTTTCATCAATATATGTGGCCGGATTGGCTTTGCTCACAATGGCAATATTGGCGGGGTCGTTGGCATCAACGCCCACATACTGCGATTCATTATCGACATTGTAAGTAGACGAAAAACCAAGGGCTAAGCCTTCTGAAACCATAGATGCAAAGTTAATGGGGCCAAACCAGTCAATGGTTGCCTGTACCCTTGATGAGGTGCTTAAATAATCACCCTGGGTTCCTTCCAGGTAGGTGTCGTCGCCCGAAGTGCCAAGCATTGCTGACAGATTTCCGCCTGAAGATGCGCCCCACGAACCAATTTTGTCGGGGTTAATACGGTAGGTGGCTGCATTGGCACGTACAAACCTTACAGCAGCTTTACAATCATGAACAGCCGCCGGAAAAATGGCTTCGCCGCTCAAACGGTAGTTGATGGTGATGGCCACATAGCCATTGGCTGTTAACAACGCTGCATTGGCCGCATCCATGGCTTTGTCGCCCGCTCTGAATGCTCCGCCGTGAATCAAAACAACAGCAGGAAAGGGGCCTTCACCGGCTGGAATATAAATGTCCATTTTTTGTGCGCTGGAAGTAGTGGCATAAGCAACATCCTTGAGGGTTTGTGCTTCGGTAGTGGAGGGCGTTGCTGGTGTATCATCACTATTGTCATCATTTGAGCAAGACACTAAACTCATAAGAGTTAATGTAACCAACAAAGTTGCAAATCTTAGTTTTTTCATTTTTAGTAAAACTGTTTGTTAATAATGCAGCAAAGGTATAGCCGCCACACAGGAGCTGTTGTGTAAAAATGAACGAAACGGAATTTTAGGCCATAAAGCCGAATGGTGCGGATTAAAAGTACAGGATGCTTGCTGACTTATGGCTGCATCAGCGGGATACATCTGTCGGCAGTGCCTTTTCAGCTCGCTAAGCTTCTGTGCGTCAGAAAATCAATGAAGAATCAAAAGGGCTTTACGGGTTGTGGAAGGCGTTTTCAACAGGTTTATCAGAAACAGTATTATTCCACAAATATTCCTGATAATAAATCCTCCATGTCCTTCAGGTTGTTGTCGTAGTTTTCAGGGGTGGTCATGACAATGAATTGCAAAATACCCCAATCGCCCGCATAGTAGTAGTTATAATACTTATATGTATCTCCGTCTATTTTGCAGGAAATTTTCATGCATAGCATTTCTTTCCCGTTTACATTTCTTAATCCGGTTGATTCTGTTCTTGTTTCTTTAGACGCTTTAGACATATTGTAAATGGCGGCTGCTTTTAATTGCTGAATAGTAAAAATTTCGGTTTCAGCTATCAGCACGGCATAAACCTCCTGGTTTTTACTCGAAAATGTCAGGTCAGCTATCGGATTTACAGTTTCATTCGGTACGATATCCCATTTTTGGGCATCGTAATGAACCGAGTATTTGTATTCAGGGCTTCCCTGGGTCATGGTTCTGTTTGATTTTGCGCACAAAATTTTCTTTTTCGTGTCGTAATCGTATTTTTCGTCAGGGTTGTAAAAGTCGTCGTATGTTAATTCCTTTCCGGAGTATTTTTCAATCAGGGGGGCTATTCTTGCCTGTATTTTTTCAATATTCCCCGTGGCCCAGTTTTGCCCGGCTTTCATGCTTAATTCAGTCAACACCGGCATGGTTTCAATTATTTTCTTTCCTGCAGGAGACTGGTAAATTTCAATGATGGATTTTATCTCTTCATGGGTGTATAATTTGTCATAAATATGCGCAATGCTATCGATTAAATCGCCCATGCCTTCATTGATAACAACTTGCAGTGTATCCCATACCCCCGGAATATCATCGCTATTGTCAGCTTTATAAATGGAGATGATTTGGCTGGCGATCTGATTTCCGGTCTTGTCTGCTCCGGTCAAATCCAGTAACATCCTGATGTCATCCATTTTTGAATTCTGTCCATTTGAAATGGAAATCAGCGCAAATGCGAATAATAAAAGGGCAATTTTTTTCATTTTTTGGGTATAAGTTAATTAAAGTAAGAGGCTGATGTTTTATTTTATGATTGTGTGTTATATCAGGTAAATCAACGGGGGCAAGGTTTATAAATGACAGATGCTTTTTAAAATATCATGACTATCCGGGCAATTACTTATGAAATGTCCCATGATTCTTCAGGCAACCTTAGGCTCTCGCAGTGTTCAGGTATTGCTGGCAAATATAAATCATTGTTTTATAAATTTTCTGTATAGTTTTTTATCTGCAAAGGCAATTTCAACCATATAAATGCCGGCAATAAGTTTTTCGATATTAAATTCAGTTTCGGGATGGAGAAATTCTCTTCTGAGAACTGCTTGTCCTTGTGAGTTATATATAGTTACCAGGCCATTATGAGCTTGAGTATTTGTTTTTAATTGAATGGTTGTTGAAGCAGGATTGGGAAACAAGCTAAAATCGTTTCCCAAAGTTTCGTTAAGTCCGACCGGGAGCATATAATGACAAGAGTCTTCACCATTGGGTGAGTTTATAAAGCAGGTAAGGGTGTCGGTAAAACAGAGGGTATAGTATGTCCATTCAAATTCGTAAGTATACGGAATAAATAAATCCTTGATACTTCCAATTCCCTCAATCCAATAATCGTAAGAAAACAATCCACTTTGCTCAATCTGGTATCTTTTACGATAATGATTTCCCAATAGAACAGAGTCAATCCCTGTGACAGTTATTTGGTTAAAGTCAGGATTAATGGGAAGCTGCATGCCAACAGTGAGGTTATGAAAGGTGTAAAGTAAATGTTCTGAAGTGTCATTCGGAAAACTAACCGGTCCCGGCAAATTCAGGGATGTGGCCACAGGGAAAAAATAAATTTCCTTGTTGTCGTTTTCTCTTAGTCCGCCTAAATATTCAGGCTGATAACCCGGGAAGTCCACATTGTTAAAATAAACTTTTTTGTATGATATCCCTTTTAAGGTGGTGTCGCCTTCGAGCATGTAACTGGAGTTAAACAGGTAAAAGTCATTGGCTGACCATTGATGCCAGAACAGGCAATTCCATTCAGCGGTATCCGTTGGAAAGGGAGCATAGGTCTGACTGTTCAGGTGGCTCATCATGAAAAGTGCCAGTATAAAAGTCAATGTCTTTTTCATGGGATAGGGATGAAAGTGTAACTTTTAAACTTATAAAGATATAAAAAGATGATTGATAAGTAAATGCCGAATAGCTGTAATGTTATTGCTTTCGACAACTTTCTGTATAAAAGCAGGTAAAATGTTTATTTTAAACCTTATTCGCTACCCGATAAGCCACCGAATGGCTGCATGTTCTGTGGAAAAAGCTTTGATTTCAAAGCCTGTTTGGGCATACAATTTATCCTCAAACAGGATGGCCACAACAGTTGTAAAGGGATTGTCAACAATCAGTGCTTCTTTTTTGCCCTTCAACAATGCTTTGTGCGCAATCAGAAATTGGTCAATGGCCTTTGTTTCATCAATGCTGAAGTTAAACGTTGCACCCCGGTAATCGGCAAGCAGGTGGAATTCCTGTTGAGTAAATTCGTCAATGTTTAATATTTCTGTCCATGCTTCTCCCAGTTCTTTTCTGGGGATATTGCCGGTGTGCCGGTAACGGATAATTTTAAGTTTGTCGTCGACACTTATTGTGTAGTTTTTCATGCCATCCTGCGCCATAAACTCTTTTTATTGAAAAATGCACACTATGTATTCTGTAAAATGATATTTACTGTTCCAAGGTTAAAGGAAAAATATTTTTTAGCGAATGTAATTAGTTTAGGCTATCGAAAAGCAGATATGAAAAAAAATTTATGATAGTGTCGCAGAGTGGAAAAATATTTTACTTGCAATTGAAATGGGCACATGATTCAAATCAGCTGATGAGTTCAGCCTTTCACAGGGGAATTGTTTTTAATAGCAGGCATCTATCCGCCAGATAATCACTGATGGCTTCGGCGCTTTAACTGATAAATTCTGAAAAGATGGCAATTTTGCTTTTTTTTGGGGGAAGGATGTTTGTATGGTAAAATTTCAAAGTGTCAGACACTGAATCAATCAGAGTACATGCCCTGGCATCGGTTATTTAATTGTCGGCTTCTCCGGGCAAAACATCGTATAACTCCAGATAGTCAGTTAAAAATTCACTGAGTATTACCAGCCCGGATTGATAAATCAAGGGAGCATTTTGTTGACAAATCTCCTCTTTGGAAAGAAGTGAGCTTTCCATTAGCTCAAAAACGGTAAGCCTTTCATGGATAAAGACGATATCTCTCAGATTGTTGTATTGAAATGTGAGTTTTTGAAGCATTGCAGAAGAAACTACTTCACAGTATTCACGCTTGATTTTTTCAAGCTGTTGGCGGCCTTCATCTGTAAGGTTGTGATTGCTGTTACAGCAGGTGATATAAACATCCTGACGCTTGTCAGACTTTATTTTCAGCGCTTTATACTTTACCTCGCTGAATTTTTCTGTCAGTTCAAGCAGTTGTTGGTGGTAACTGTCAAGCTGTAGCGAAAGCCTGAGCTTTTCATCTTTTATTCTTAAGTGGTTTTGTGCAATAGCATGGTCTGTTTGCGATTGCCTGGCCTCTACATCAGCCCAAAAGGCTTGCTGTTCGGCATCTGTAAGCTTTTCTGTTTTTTTGAGTTCGTCATCAGAAGGAAAGGTGGCCTGTAACTTCAGGTATGCTTTTTCACGGACCAACTTCCCTTCTTCTTTCGATGTGTTTATCTCTTCTGCCAGCTTATCAAGCATGGCATGGATGATGTTTCTGCTATCTGCAAAAGCTTCAGGCTGATTACACAGCAAGACTTCAGGAAGCACAGGTATTTGCCCGTACATGGAATCAGTCAGGCTTTGCTGAGCAAAAAGCGCAGGTGCCGCCATCAGCAGCACAGGAAGCAGAGCATGTTTCATTATCAGAGTTTTATAAACTCAACTCTTCTGTTTTTGGCTTTGTTTTCAACTGAGTTATTGGCTGCCACAGGTTCGGTTTCGCCTTTGCCATTGGTTTCAATTCTACCGGCATCAATATTAAACTCTTTTACCAGGTATTGTTTCACACTGGCAGCTCTTCTTTTCGACAGGTCGAGGTTTGAATCGTCGTTTCCGTCGCTATCGGTGTGGCCGGTAATTTGAATACGCACAGTGGGATTTTCGTTGAGCACAGTGGCAATGTCTTTGATGGTGGCATAGGATTCCGGTTTAACTATGTCTTTGCCGGAATCGAAATAAATGCCATAAGAAACCAGTTTGCCTTCGGTGAGCAGTTTGCTGCGGGTGTCTGGGGCTGCTGAGGTAATTCTAATATTGCTGATGTAAGGCAGGCTGGCCCTGTCCCAGCCCGAAAAGCGGAAGCGGTTGAATTTTGTATCCTTGTGAATATTGGTATTCATATCCAAAACTTTCTGGCCCATATGATAGATGCGTAACCTGCGGTTTTGAACCCAGAAAATAACATGATTGACTTTTTCAAGTTGAACAGTGGCTTTGGAAGCCTGTCCGGTAAGGCTATTCGCGTCTTCGGTAATATTGTCGTAACCATTGGTTTCCCACATTTCGGGGCCGAGGGTAATGTGAATTCCTTTTTCACCGGGATAAAGGTCGTCAGTAAGTTCCAGGTTCTCAGAGTCCTGATATAATGTTAGGATAATTCCACTGTAATAGTCAGCATCAGGAATGATGTCAAACTCCATGATGAAGTTGGTTGGTAATTGAATGGGTTGGGTGTAGCAGTACACGGCGTTGTCACCATTCAGATGCAGCCATTTGCCCCCGGCAATGCTAACGGTTTTGATTTCACCGCTGCCATTGCTGGTCCATAAAGCCGGAAAATCGCCAATGTTATCCTGCGAAAAATCTTCAAAAAACAGCAGTTGATCGCCTGGTATAAAATCATAATTGGTAAAAGACTCAAACCTGGCATTGTTACTATCTTGAGCGAAAACAGGGACTGATAGCCATAGAATGCCAATCAATGCCAGGTTTAGAAATCTGATTTTCATAAGGACCTCCGTTTTTTTTGATGATGAGTGTTTGTTTGAATGAAGACTGCCGCAATGATTATAGCATGCTGATTTTTGTCTATCAATTGAATAAATATGCTAAATCCGGCTTTTGGATGTGCTAATATAAGAATAATCTAAATATTCATATGGTAAGGTAATGTTAAAATAATCAAAAGTATGTGATTTTAATATCGCTCCGATATTTATAAATATATATATTAATGCATGTGATAATGGGGGGATTATGAATGGCCTGCCCGTGTTAGTACATGTAAAAGTGCTGTTTTCCCCTTGAACATTTGATTATCGGGGGTGATTGAGTAGTCGTTATAATATGGCGATATACGCATATAATTGATAAGATTTGATTTACTGTTGATAATAAAATTTTTTATTTGCGATAATTGTAAATACTTTTACAGTTTGGTTCAGTTATCTGGTTATTGAACAGCTTATTGATTTTAAGTTTGAATGAGGTCTAATGATGGCTGATTCCCGTGGAAACGGAAGGAAGTATATTGCACACACAACAGGTTGTAACTGACAGATGTTGTTTTTTGGCTTAACAATTTAAATTTATTGTACTCTCTCTTCAGGGTATAAAAAGGCAGAACAAAATGACCCGGACACAGAATTCTGAGAATCCATCACTGGCTGAAAATATGATTTTCTCAGGCAAATTAAAGTTGTACAGAATTTTAATGGTTTTTTGTGCCATACTCTTTGTTGTATCAGGTATATTTATCAACAAGTTTGCTACAGAGGTTAATGACCCGCTTATTTTAAGATTAATTATCGCTTCCTTGTTTATGGGCTTGTATATAGCCACCTATGTACATGCATTTTTCAGCAAAAATTTTCATTTATTTTTCAGTGCTTTGCTGATTCTGATGCTGGTATGGTCGGTATACATTGCCTATGCAAATGATTATGCTTTTTATGCCACTGTTATTTACCTGGTCATGGTTTCGTCCATTTCTTGGGCATTTAAGTCTCACAAAACCATTGCCATTTATGGTGTAAGTGCCGTGCTGTTTAATATGGTTTTTATGTATTTTTCTGATATTCCGCCCATTAATCAGATGGTTATCAGTTTGGCTGTTGTGGTGCTTTTGTTCCTTTCATTTATCATCATAAAATCGAAAAATCAATCTTATATGGCCCTTTATGAAAGTGAGCGTAAATTCAGGCTGTTGTTGCAATCACTTGGCGAAGGGGTGGTAATTTTCGATTATCAGTACAATTTCTTATATAGCAATCCGGCTGCCGCACTCATATTTGAAATGGAAACCAGTCAGCTGACAGGGAAGTCGCTGAACAGTTTCCTGGTTAGTGCCGGTTTTATAAGTCTGAAAGATGAACATGAAATGCAAAAACCCGACTTTACTGTTCATCACGAAATTGAAGTTGTTACCGCAAAAAAGAGTAAAAAGCATTTGCTGATTACCGAAACGCCTTACCACTACGGACAGGAAAATTTCAAAGGGATACTCGGGGTTATCAGGGATGTAACCAGCAGGAACATGGTGCAGGCTGAGTTGCGGCAAGCCAAAGAAAAAGCAGAAGAGAATGACCGCCTCAAATCGGCATTTCTGGCCAACATGAGTCACGAAATCCGTACACCGATGAATGGCATACTGGGCTTTGCCGATTTGCTGAAAAACCCCGATCTTACCGGGCAACAGCAGGCGCAGTTTATTTCCATTATTGAACAAAGCGGGCATCGTATGCTCAACATCATCAACGACCTGATTTCTATCTCTAAGATTGAGTCGGGGCAGATGGAAGTTACCAATTCAGAAACCAATCTGAATGAAAGAATTGAGTTTCTGTATCACTTCTTTTATGCTGAAGCTTCTAAAAAAGGGCTTTCACTCTATTTTACCTGTGCCTTTCCTCCCTTGGAAGCCTATGTCATTACTGATAAGGAAAAGCTGGATTCAGTGTTGATAAACCTTATCAAAAATGCTATCAAATATACCGATCATGGCAGCATTACCTTTGGTTACAGGGTTTGGGAAAAGGAAATTGAGTTTTTTGTCAGAGATACAGGCAAAGGTATTCCTCCTGACAAACTGGATATGGTTTTTGAGCGCTTTATGCAGGTTGATTCAAGCGTAAACAGCGGGTATGAGGGAGCCGGCCTCGGACTGTCTATCTCCAAAGGATTGGTTGAGCTGATGGGAGGCCAGATTAAAGTGAAATCAGAAGATGCCGCTGGCTCTGAATTTAGTTTTACTATCCCCAGGAAGTTCGCACCTAAACGTCATCATGTGGCTGCTGATAAACCGGTAGCCGGTAAGAAAATGCTGGACGAAGACCGGAATATATTTGTACTGGTGGCTGAAGATGATGATACTTCTGCCAACTACCTGAAAACTATTCTGAGAATGAATAATTGCCGCTTTGTTTTGGTCAGAACCGGGAAAGAGGCAGTTGAAATGTGCCGACAGCAGAAATTTGATCTTGTACTGATGGATATTAAAATGCCTGAAATGGATGGATATTCGGCAGCCCGGATTATCAGGGAATTTTGTCCCGATATGCTGATTGTAGCGCAAACGGCTTACGCTCTGGAAACTGAAAAACTTAAATATAGCGATGTTTTTGACGAATATCTGACCAAGCCGGTAAAAGCCGAAGAATTAATAGCCATTCTTGATAAGCAGTTCAAGAATGAGAACTATTGATGGTTTTACAGTTTTAAACAAATCTGTTTCCTAAAGCTGCTTTTTATATTCCCATACTGCCTCCAAATCTCCTCAGGCCTGCTATTGCCATTCAAAATGTAAAATCCTTTATTCCTCTAAAGAAGGCCTGCTCATCCTGACTGGCTGATTTTGTTCCCGGGGCTGTTTTTTTGCTTTGTTTTTTACTGCCTGTTTCTGCTAACCAGGCTTTTTGCGACTAATATTTGTGCTATTTTGCATAGAAACAAACTTAATTTTTTTGGTTGAATGGAAGTCGTTTGTTTGTAATGCACAGATATATAATGTGTAATGGCATTATAAATGCGGATAATGATTCTTTTTTGGAGAAAAATATTTTCTGGTTATTTTAGCAGAATTATAATTGAATAATCATTAACTAATGACAATGAAACAAACCCGTATTTTAGCTTTTCTTGCATGCATGGCTTTTTTGGCAGCATGTGGTACTCACAACAAAGCATTGAAACATGCATCCACACCGCCCGAAGGGATAACATTTACCAGGATTGAAAATTTTAAGGGATTTTCAGTGATTCAACTTCCATATGCAGGTTTTGGATTTGATAAAAATATGGATGTGAATGTGCGTAAAAACCAAACAGATGCAGGTGTTTTTGTTCCGGGTGTCAGGTTTTACAACAATACCCTTATTCTGAAGTCGGATGTGGGCAAGGCCGAAAGTAGTCTGGATGATTATTGTGAATTGGTAAAAAAAATGTATCTCAACCATTTGATAAAGAGCACCTCTGAGCTTGAAGTGCAAAAAATACAACTGGATGGCCTTGAGGTGGCTCAAATTAGACTCGTTACACCGGTTAACAAAGATTTGGTTAAGTATTCTTTCGGGTATATTCTGCCTCACCACAACAAGGCTGCTCTGTTTTTTATCAATGACGCCCTGGTTTCACCTTTAGAGGTTGCTGATTATAATACACGTCTTGAACAGGCTTTCAGGTATATGATACATACGGCTGACTTCCAGGATATCTGATTTTATTTTTCTGATAAGATCTTTCATTTCCCTGTGTTTCCTCTCATTTATGTGCCTTTTCAGGTATTGAGTTGCCGGCAATTGGTTAATTTTGTCATCGGACAAATTATAATTTTTAAAGCCTGGTGTTATGGAAACAGCCAATGAAGCATTACTGAAAGTTAAAAAGCAGCTTGAGCTGAATAATTTTGAAGTTTTTATAGCTGCTGACGCTGCTGAAGCCAGGGAAGTGTTTGAAAATAAAATACTTTCGAATCTGGAAATCTCAAGTGCATCATTTGCCGATTCAATGACCATGCTCTCCACCGGAGCACTGGAAGTGTTAAAGCACAAGGCCCCGGTAGAGTTTATTGATCCATTTGATGCAAACGAAGGGATGGAGGGCAAAATCCGACAGCGGAAAAGGGCGCTCACAGTAGATTTGTTTCTTACAGGCACCAACGCCATCACCGAAAAAGGGCAGTTGGTCAATCTTGACATGATTGGAAACAGGGTAGGAGCCATTACATTCGGGCCAACTTATGTAGTGTTGTTTGTTGGTAAAAATAAGCTGGTAAAAGATCTCGATGCAGCATTTCATCGCATCAGAACTGTGGCAGCTCCGCTCAATGTAAAACGTCATGATAAATTTAAAACACCGTGTCAGATAACCGGCATTTGCGATGATTGCCGGAGCCCGCACCGGATATGCAACACATGGACCATTACAGAAAAATCCTATCCACCCAAAAGAATTAAGATTATTCTGATTGATCAGGAAATGGGATTGTAAGCCGAAGGTGCCAGCGAGATCTGTGCTTTGCTGGTTATTTCTTCTGTTCCAGTTGGCTTATAATAGCCATTACATCCTGTTCGCCCAGTCCGTTGCTATATGCCAGGTTGTACTGGTCGAACAATGGCTGCATCAGCGGCGCATTGAGTCCGGCTTCGCGGGCCAGTCTTAAATCCTTAACCAGATGTTTCAGTGCAAAAGCGGCCGGATAGGATTTGGCGAGAATAGCAGGCGTTTTAATCTTGGTGATGCCATTTCCACAGGCACCTTCATTCACAATGGTGAGCATATCTTCTGTACGAACGCCATTCTTTTCGGCAAACAAAACCGTCTCGGCCAGTCCCTGTAAGTTAAGTCCCAGTAAGTAGTTAATGGCCAGTTTGGCCGAGCTGCCAACCCCGACAGGGCCCAGGAGCAAGGCGAGTTTGCCCAGTACATCAAAAAAAGGCAGGGCTTTGTTGTAATCCTCAGCAGTGCCACCAACTAAAATAATGAGGGCTCCGTCCTGGGCAGGCTTTACACTGCCCGAAACAGGCGCTTCAAGAAAATGTAACTGATGCCGGCTGCAGGCAGCTGACAAATAGCGGGAAGTGTCAGGCGAAACCGTACTCATGTTCACAATCAGTTTCCCTTCGCCTTGAGCAGAAAGCAGGCCATTTTCATATTCAAAAATATGCTTCACTGCCGCATCATCAGATAACATGGTAAAGATAATATCGCAGGTCTCCATCAATTGGCGGGGACTTGAAGCTGAAGTAGCTCCCAAAGCCAGCAACTCATCTTCTTTTGAGCGGTTGCGATTAAATACAGAAACTTCAAATCCTGCCTTCAACAGGTTTTTTACCATAGGATTTCCCATATTTCCCAGGCCAATCCATCCTGCTTTTAATTTATTGATTGCAGTCATATTTAAAACGTTGTTTGGTTTTTAATGCATGTTTAAATCATGTTTAAATCATGTTTAAACACCATTTAAACTGTTTAAATTCAGAGTTAAGCGCTTTAATTTCCGATGAGGCGCCCATCAGCTTGCAAATATCTGCACTTTTATTCAAACGAACCAGGTTGATTTTTCAAACCCTGGGGTCTGGTAAAATGAACCGTAACGTTTACAGCCTCCTTGAATGATTAAAAGGGCAGGTAATCAATGCTTAATCAGGCTGAGGAAGGATGTATGGTAGCCTTTTGTACTGCAATCCGAATGATCATTGTACGAAGATGATACTGGTTTGCGATGGTTCATGAGCGGGATTTACTGAATGGAATCAAAATAAGCTTTGGCATCTTCTCCAAACAGTTCGATATTTTTGCCAATAATTTTATAGGTTGCGTGCTGGCCCGATACCCGCGAAAAATGTATTTCATAATCTACACCATCTTCACACATCAGGATTTTTGCCAGATTCACATTTCTTTCTGATGTCAGTTGCTTATTGCAATATATACAACTAAATTCAAGTATCTGCCCTTTCAGTACTTCAAAATCGGGGTGTTTGATGACTTTGTAATTGCCCAAACCCGGATGTAATAAAATAATCCCTTCCTTGTTCCAAAGGTTGCGGGTTGAGAATACGATGTTTTCACCCACATTGAGCAGGTTTAAGCAATGCGGACATTTAAAATCTGCAGCCATGACTTTTTGTTTCTGTTGACTAAAGTTACAAAAAAACCGGCTCAGATACAAGTTTTCCAGCTTTTACAGAGGTGTGCTTTGCCGAAAGAACTTGGTTGCTATGAATTTAACAGGTAATTATGGGAA
Source organism: Lentimicrobiaceae bacterium (assembly GCA_020636745.1). Classification (NCBI taxonomy): domain Bacteria; kingdom Pseudomonadati; phylum Bacteroidota; class Bacteroidia; order Bacteroidales; family Lentimicrobiaceae; species Lentimicrobiaceae bacterium. Next base: position 30,625 of record JACJXH010000010.1, read on the forward strand.
AAGTACGTGCCATAGAACGATTTTGTATACAGGCTGTATGAACCAAAGGCAAGCCATTTACTGTGACCATTTAATTCTGTATCCCATATTAAATTGAAGAAACTTAGCCGGCATAAAGTTTATGGTTCTGACATTTATTCATGCAAACTCATTTATCCCGGAATTAAATCAATGATTGAATGGCTTGCAAACGGCATCGGGCAGGCTTCGGGTAAAAGGAGTGGCATAAGTTTGCGCTTAACTGAATATTTATGCTTAATTTTGAAGGAAGCCGTAAGCAGGCGGCAGTATATCACTGGTGAGGCAAATGTAATTTTATGGAAATACCTATACTTAAAGAAGTTGTAATTATTCTCGGGCTATCAGTTCTTATCATTCTGGCGTTTCAGCGGCTAAAAATGCCCTCTATTCTGGGTTTTCTTATTACCGGAATGATTGCCGGACCCAATGGCTTGAGTCTAATAAGCGCGTCGCATGAGGTGGAGATTCTCTCCGAAACGGGTGTTATTTTCCTTCTGTTTATTATTGGAATTGAGTTTTCGATTAAAGGGCTTGCCCGGGTAAAGCATACTGTATTGCTGGGTGGTTTGCTTCAGGTGGGTGGTACTATTTTGCTTACATTTCTTTTGGCATATTTGTTGGGTCTTACTGCGCCTCAGGCTGTTTTTATGGGATTTCTTATCTCGTTAAGCAGTACCGCTATTGTGTTGAAAATGCTGGCCGAAAAAGGGCAGATGACCTCTCCCCAGGGGCGTATTGCATTGGCTATCCTTATCTTTCAGGATATTATTGTAGTGCCGATGATTCTGGTAACTCCCTTACTTGCAGGCAATGGGGGTAATTTGTGGATAACCGTATTGGGGCTGATAGCCAAATTTGCGCTGGTAGTGGGTTTGCTGATTGTACTTGCCCGGTATGTGGTGCCTGAGCTGCTGCACCGGGTAGTGAAAACACGAAGCCGTGAGCTATTTATACTCACCATTGTTGTGCTGTGTTTTGCCACAGCCTGGCTCACCTCCTCAGTCGGACTTTCACTGGCGCTGGGCGCTTTCTTTGCCGGTCTTATTATTTCTGAGTCGGATTACAGCCACCAGGCCACAGCCAATATTCTCCCTTTTCGCGAAATATTTATCAGTTTCTTTTTCGTGTCTATTGGCATGTTGCTCGATCTGCGGTATTTTCTTGACCACTTCCTTATTCTGATTCTTTTTACCATTGGTGTTGTTTTGCTAAAAATGGTGGTGGTGGCACTCACGGTCTTGCTTATGCGCTTTCCGCTGCGTACGGCATTGATTTCAGCCTTTACCCTGTTTCAGGTAGGAGAGTTTGCCTTTTTGCTTTCTACCATCGGTATTCGCAATAACCTGCTGACAGAAGATGTTTACCAGAACTTTCTGGCCATTTCAATCCTCACAATGGGATTGACCCCCTTTATTGCAGCTTATGCTGACCAAATGGCTGATTGGCTTATCAGGGCATGGCTTCCGGGGAATGTACGTCAGCGATTGATCAAATACCATAATCGCAAGAAATCCCATGAAGAAGAAATGACCTCTCAGTTGCATGATCATCTGATTATTATCGGATTTGGGATTAATGGACATAATGTGGCGCGTACTGCCAATAAAGCAAATATTCCTTATGTTGCCGTTGAGCTTGATCCTGATATTTTCAGGGAAGCCAGAGCCGAAGGATATCCTGTTATTTATGGCGATGCTGCCGATGAGTTGATTTTGCATCATATGCATGCCCACGAAGCAAGGGTTGTGGTGATTGCCATTTCTGATCCTGAAGCCACCAAAAAGATTATTACTATCCTTCGTCAGATTACTGAAACGGCTCATGTGATTGTGCGTACCCGCCACGTGAATGAAATTGATGAAATTCTGAAACTGGGCGCCGATGAGGTGATTCCTGAGGAATTTGAAACTTCTATTCAGATATTTACGCGGGTACTGAACCGCTACCTGATTCCTTACGACAAAATTCAATCATTTGTGAGTCATGTCAGAGCGCATAATTACGAGCTTCTCAGCGCTTCAGGCACCGATGAGCAAAATCCGCCTCATATGCAGTTGCATATTCCTGATATGGTGATTGCTACTCTTCCGGTGCAGGGAGGCGTCAATAAAATTGTGGGAAAAACGATTGTCGAAAGTGGACTTAAGAGTCAGTTCAATGTGACAGTTCTTGCTATTCGCAGACAAAACCGCTACCTGACCAAAATTTCGCCACAAATGACCATCGAAACTGACGATATGCTCTACCTGTTTGGAAGTCCCGAAAAAATTGCAGAGGTCAACAGGTTTTTAGTTTTAAGATAAAAGGAGTTTATTCTTTATCTGAAAATGTGCCATATGCCTGATTGTTGCAGGGTTTTGCGCGTTTTTCATTCTTCAGGCTAAGGGCAATACCTGTTTTCAGCGGATTATTAGGAAAAATGACTATGCTGTCTGGTTGACTTAGCAAAAAAGTATGGTTTACTATACTGTCGCCGGCTTATTTTGAAAAAACATATTGTATCATGTTGGCTCCCATTCGCAGGGCTTTTTGCCTGTTTTCCTCGGGGTCGTTATGTACAGCCCGGTCTTCCCAGCCGTCACCCAAATCGCACTCGTAGGAGTAAAAGCAAACCAGCCTTCCTTCCCAGATTAGACCAAAGCCCTGTGCGGGTTTATTGTCGTGTTCATGAATTTTGGGGAGCCCGTTGGGAAACTGAAATTTCTGATGGTAAATAGGGTGATTAAAGGGCAGCTCAATAAAATCAAGTTCAGGAAACACCTTTTTCATCATGGGCCTGATGTATTGATCAAGCCCGTAATTGTCATCAATATGCAGAAATCCTCCGGCCATCAGGTAATTACGCAAATTTCCGGCCTCCTGCTCGTCAAATACAACATTGCCATGCCCGGTCATATGCACAAAAGGATAATTGAAAATGTCGGTGCTGCCGGCATCAACAGTAGCGTAATCCTTGTCAATATTGGTTTTTAGATTGCGATTGCAGAAGTCAATCAGGTTGGTAAGCGAGGTAGGATTGGCGTACCAGTCGCCTCCTCCTCTGTATTTTAGCAAGGCAATCTGATATGAAGCCGGTGGAGCCCATGCAACAATGCCGGTCAACACAAAAAGAAAGATGATGGCTTTTATTTTCAGTTTCATAAGATGATGCTTGTTAAATAAACAGGTGCAATGGGGCGTTGTTACAGGTCAGTAGAAGGTTCGTTGAGCAAATTTACAATAAAACAGGATGCCAGTGCTGCAGTTTCGGTACGCAACCTGGCTTTGCCCAGACTTACAGGCTTAAATTCATGGTCGAGCGCCAGTTTTATTTCGCGTTGACTAAAGTCACCTTCAGGGCCAATCAAAACAAGGACATCCGTACCGGGCTTACAGGCGTCTTTCAGGTGCGGACGTGGTAAGTCGTCAACCCAGGCAATAAAACGCTTGCTGATGGCCGGGCCGGTAATGACTTTATCGAGTGCCACGGGCTCATTCAGTTTCGGAAGCCGGCTTTTCAGCGATTGTTTCATGGCCGATACCAAAACCTTCATCAGGCGGTCAGTCCGCAGTTTCTCACGCTCTGAATGGTCGCAGTAAACAGGTGTAATTTCTGCCAGTCCGAACTCTGTTGCTTTTTCAAGAAACCACTCAAAACGAGCTATATTTTTAGTAGGAGCAACTGCCAGGTGCAGCCTGAATTTCGGTTCTTCGCTAAATTCAGCTTCAATCAGCCTGATGGTACACGATTTTGGGTTGTTGTCTTCCAGCAGAGCTTTGGCTATACTTCCGATACCATCGGTAAGTGTAAGGGTATCACCTGGCTTTAGTCGCAACACTTTTGCTGCATGAATGGCTTCATCTGCCGGTAACTGGTGATATACATCGCCGCTTTTAAAGGCATTAAACAAATTCTTTCCGGGTAAATAAAATAATTGCATGAAGGAGTGGTTGATGTAGTGCAAAATTAAAAAAAAAGGCCGGTTAGAGCCGGCCTTAGTTGTGGTTTAATTTGTCTTACTCAACAATCAGTTTAAGTTGTTTCGACTGATTGTTGGTATTTATCCTGAGGATATAAATACCGCGTGCAAGGTCTGATTTGTTGACAGTCCATTGTTTTCCGGCAGAAAGCCTGCTTTCGAGCATTAGCCGGCCATCAGCTGCAAGGAGTTGAATGTGTGCTCCGGAAAGCCATTCATTCGAAGCAATTACAAACGTTCCGTTACCCGGGTTTGGATAAATGCGGATTCCATTTTCAGAAACTGGCTGCAAATCTGCGCCAACCAGGCTGTTTTCTGTAACCGCAATATTGTCGAGAAAGAGACTGTTGCCCCTGCGGTGAACCGATTCAAACATAATTTTTACATCGCTCTTGTTAACCCAGTCAGAAATATCAATCGAGATACAATCAGGATTTCCGGGAGCACCGCACCAGTCATCAGCTGAAGCCGGGGTAAAACTGGTGATGGAAACCGGGTGGGTTTCAAAGTTTCCGCTGCCATCTTCACCCGTTGCAAATACTCTGGTCCAACTGGCGCCACAATCATCTGATAAAAGTACTATCAATGAGTCGGTTATCTGTTCGTAGCGTCTGGTGTATGAGTGCTGGAATGAAAGAAATGCCGAATTGTATCCGATAAGATTAAATGGCGGGCTAATGAGCTGGTCGCGTGGGCCCGGGGCTACGTTATAATTGAAAAAGTCCATTTTAATGGCCGTGTTGCCCGGTGCAGTTCCCTGAACAGGACTAAGTTCCCATGTTTTTTTATTGTCAGGATTTACTACTTCCCATCCGTTGGCCGACAAGGATGCACTTTCCCAGTCTTCGCCGAAAGGCAATAAGGCTCCGCTCAGTTGAATGTAATTCTCAAGCGTGAGACTCGACGAGCCATTGACATTGGAGGCCATCAGGGTGACATCATAATTACCGGAGCCATTGAAGCTGACTACAGGGTTTTGCGAAGTGGCCGAAGTGCCATCGAGATAAGTGACATCATCAGGTGAAAAAGACCAGAGCCAGCTGTTCGGGCAAAAATCTGAATTGTCAGTAAACTGAACTGTAGCTTCGCCGGTGCAGAAGATTCGTTTGTCTGTTTCAAAGGCTACTTCAGGAAGCAGGGTACTGCTTACAACGATGTAGGCTGATTTGGTTTCAGTATCATTTCCTGCCGGATTAATGGCCGTAAGTGAAACTGAATATTCGCCGGGCGCATTCCACACAATGCCGCCGGGGTTTTGTAAGTTTGAGGTAGCAGTTTCAGCTCCTTCAAATGTCCATTCCCAACTGTAAGGGATGCCGGTTGATTTGTCGGTAAAATTAACCGGACACCCAATGGGCACAATGGTTTTGTCGGCTATAAAATCAGCAGCAGGAGTGGTGAAATGTAAAGGAGATTCCCAGAGGCCACGTCCATAAGTTCCGGCTCTGATTACGTCGCCTTGCTGCCCTGCAGGGTCATAATATATTTCAAGCTCAGTAACTTTTGAGGATGCCGGCAGGCCGTTTGAAAATAACATCCAGTCGTCCATTGAGCTGTCGCGGTAAAATACACCGATATCAGTTCCCAAATAAAGTCCTTCGGGGCTGAATTTGTAATAGGCGAGTGTATTCATCTGTACATCAGGTAAGTTGCCTGTCATGTTTGTCCATGAAAACCCTTTGTCCTCCGATTTAAAAACTTTGTTCTGTTGAACAATAAATACGGTGTTTTCGTCAAACGGACTTGTTTCAATGGCAGTAATGGCATTACCTGAAGGTAAGTTTGAGGTCAGTACAATCCAGTTTACATCAGCTTCTTTTACATTGTCGGCGCGATATAGTTTGTTTCCGGCAGATGCATATAAGATGTCTGTATTGGCCCGTGACTGAGCCAGAACGCTTAAATTACTGGTGTTGATGGATGAAATTTTAGTCCAGCTTACCGAAGAAGTGTTATTGGCTTTGATGTTGGTACTGCGCCAGATGTTCTTATAGCCAATAAACATGATGTTGCCATCGTTGTGATCAATAAGAAATGGGGTAACCCAGGCGCCGCTTTCGGTGATACCGTTTGAGCCTTCGCCGGCAATCTGCCCCTGCGACGAGTGGTTGAATATACGGTTGATGGCTCCATAGTAAACAGTGGAATAGCTGTAACGGTCGTCGGTGGGATCAAATGCACACTCCATTCCATCGCCGCCACCCACAGCAATCCAATCGGTTCCCGTCCAGGTTGATGTGCCGTTGTCCTGATACCCATTGATTACGTAATTGCGGTTTGTGGCACTTTGTCCGATTTTATAAGCCTGACTGATGACCAGTCCGTTGCTGATTTCGGTCCAGTTTTCGCCACCGTTGCCCGACCAGTAAACTCCACCGTCATTTCCGGCAAAGAGTCTGCCTGTTAAAGGTGAATATTCCAGTATGTGAAGGTCGGCATGTACTGATTGAACATTGCATCCTCCGTACCAATGCGAGCGGATATACCATGAAAGTCCTCCGTTGTCCGATTTAAAGCAGTTAACACCGCCTCCATAAATGATATCGGCATTGGCAGGGTCAACGGCCATGTCCAGATCGTACCATGCCTGGCCACCATCTCCGCCATTGCAGTCCCAACTCATAATGTTGGGCGACGTTGAGCGTTCGGTAAATGAATTTCCGCTGTCTTCGGAACGATAAAGTCCTTTAAAAGAGTCGCTGTTTGTAAGGAAAACATAAACAATTTCCGGATTGGCAGGCGATACGGCTACCACGGCTCTGTTGCCTGAAGGCAATCCGGCAGCACCCTGGACAAAACTTTCGCCAGCATCTGTTGATTTAAAGAAGTTGCCACCCGATATGGCATAAATAACATCAGTATTACCTGGTTTGAATACTATATCCTTAAAATTCCCATTGACCTTCTTGGTCCATGTATTGCCGTTGTCGGTTGTTTTGTAAACACCGCCCGAGGTGGCAGCATATATCAGATTGTGGTCAGTTGGGTGCATGATCAATCTGCCAATGGTGCTGTTTTCCAGACCGGTGTTGGATGGTTGCCAGGTGAGACCGTTATCAGTGCTTTTCCAAACACCTAAACCTGCAGCATCGCCGGCATCCCTGTCGCCGGTGCCCATAAAAATAACATCAGGGTTTTCGTGATCAACCACGATTGACGATACGCCCAGTGTAGGCAGAACATCAGTGGTGCTTGTCCATGTGAGCCCATGGTCGTCAGATTTCCACAATCCGCCGGCAGGCGCGCCTATGTAAATTTTGTTGGGATCGGTCGGGTGAAAAGCAATGGCGCTGATTCGTCCTATTCCGCGGTAACCGTTATAACCTGAAGGTACATTGAAAGGTCCCAGTGGTGTCCAGTCGCCTTCAGCTGAGCGGTTGGGATTGGCGGCAATGGCAGCCTCAAGAGCCCGTAAATCGCGATCGGCGGCAGGCCTTGTTCCATCAGGCTTTACCCGTTGACTCATGATGTATTCCCAGCGTTTAAAGGGCTTATAGCCACTTCCCCTGGTTATTTCACGACCTTCCCAGTATGTGTTGAAGGCTTTTTGAGTGGCATAAAAGTTGGCATTCTGGTCTTGCATCATCTCAATCCAGTAAGGGAATGAGGCTGTGTCGGCTTTCGTTGCTGACTGATCAGTAACCTGTGCTTTTAACAGAAAAGATGACACAACAAAAGAAAGTACCAGCGATAGTTTGGTGAACTTGTTCATCGGATTTGATTGAATTTTTATGGAATTTGAATACAAATGTAATAGATTATGTTTATAACTACTTATTTTGATGCTGGTTTTCAGGGTGTTTATTGTGGCAATAAAAAAGCCGGAATGACCGGCTTTTTTGTTTTAAAATTGTGATGAATGTAAAAAGCTTGTTTAGCAGGTTATTTGCTCAAGAGGCTTTTTAACATTTAAAAACTCAGGGATTGGTGTCTTCTCCAAGGGGATCGCTTTTTATCTGTTTTTCAAGTTTTTTTAATCCAAAAACCACCAGATAATAGGAGAGGGCAATCATTCCGGGCCAGGCCAGAAGCCACATTATTTTGTCGAGATACATCTTGTCAGTGTTTGGGTGAATAAATTTTAATATACATGGGTTTCGTTGTCGTTCAGGTCTTTTTCTTCAATCTGCTTATTGTCAATGGATTTCCATGCCCAGTATATGTATGCGATTACAACAGGAACAAATAAGGAAACATAGCTCATGGCAGTAAGCGTGTAGTGACTGGATGAGCTGTTTTCAATGGTAAGAGAGTGTTGCAGATTAAATGTCGACGGATAGAACGCGGTGTTGTTGAATCCGGCAATCAGGAAAAGTGCGAAAACCGTGAGTACAGTGCCCGGGCCAGCAAACCAGATGCCCTTATTGCTTTTCAGAAACAGGAATTTGACAATTCCGAAAAGTACCAGCACAACGCCAGCCAGAAAAAGAACAAGAACCAATGGCATCGCAAGCAGGTTGTGAAGATATTTGAATGGTTCCATAAATACTTCACCGGTAGACTGGCTGTATGCAAAGCCATCTTTTACCAGCAGGTAAATTACAAAGTACAGAAAGAAAACAAGGAACGGGATAGCATTGTACCACATTTGTTTCAGGCTGCGGGTATGAATGTGTTCATTGTTTACATTATTCACAATGTAAAGTATACCCAGTATTCTGGCAAGGAAGAAAACGGCCAGGCCGAGTGCTACATTGTGCGGGTTAAGTACAGCCTCCAGCCCGTGAAAAGGGGTTTCCCAGCGCGAAATGGCTGAATCGTAAATTTGGGTTAGATTTAGTTTTTCAACCGAAAACATACTGCCGTTGAAAAATGTACCAACTGCAGTGCCTATCAGGATGGTTGCCAGTGCACCATTGGCAAACAGAAATCCTTCATAGGTGCGTTTTCCCAGAAAATTATTGGGTTTGCTACGGTATTCATAGGCGATGGCCTGAACAATAAAGGCGAAAAGTATAGCCATCCATACCCAGTAAGCACCTCCGAAACTGGTTGAATAAAAAAGAGGGAATGATGCAAAAAAAGCGCCACCGAAAGTAACCAGGGTGGTGTAGGTAAGCTCCCACTTGCGACCAAGCGAATTAACAATAAGTGAACGCTCTGAGTCGGTTTTTCCAAGTGTGTAAATAAGGGTCTGGCCACCCTGAACAAACATCAGGAATACCAGCAGACTGGCAAGAAGCGATATGATGATCCACCAGTATTGTTGAAGTGTGAGTATCGAAAAAGTTTCAAACATCTTATTTTCCTCCTTGTTTTGGTCCGTTTTTAATCTGTCTGAACATAATTTTAAGTTCAGCAATCAGCAGGGTGGTGAATATTAAAGCAAAAAGTATGAAAGTGACCACCACTGCATTTGAGTCAAGCTTTGAAACAGCGGCCATGGTTGGCATTAAATCCTGAATAACCCAGGGCTGACGACCCATTTCGGCTGTAATCCATCCTGATTGAGATGCAATATAAGCCAATGGAATGTTGATAATGGCCATTTTCAGCCAGAATTTTGAGGTCGACAGTTTGTTTTTATAGGCAAGTAGTAAAACAATGCCAAAGAATACCATAAACCAGAATCCTAAAGCAACCATCAGGTGGAAACTATAGAAAGTAAGCGGGAGGTTGGGAACAATGCCCGACGGATTGTTTTCGAAGTAGCCATAGCCGAAATACTGGAAGTTTTCATCCAGCACTTTCTGGGCTTCGGCGAGTTTTACTGCGTCGTTAGATTTTTTGGCAGCCTTAAATTCAGCAAGTGCATCAATGGCCAGGCGTCCTCTGGTAATTTTTTCGGCAACAGACATCAGTCCGTGCTCTTCATTGCCTTCCATCAGGTCTTTTACCCCGGGAATAAAGGCGTTGAAGTCCTGGAATGCCATGTATGAAAGAAAGTTGGGGATTTCAATTTTAAAAGCGAAATCTTTGATGTTCTCATTGTTTGGGTCTTCCGGCGATGAAGATACAATCCCTAATGCTACCAGGGGAGCACCGCGCATTCCAACCGAGAGACCTTCAAAAGCTGCAAATTTCATGGGCTGGTGGCGGGCAATTACTTTGGCGCTATAATCACCGGTAAGAATGGTGAACAAGGAGGTAACCAAGCCAAAAATGGCTGCCAGCACTATGCTGCGTTTGGCAAATACCAGATGCCTTTTTTTAAGTAAAAACCATGAGCTGATGCCAATAACCACCAATGCTGCAAGCAAATAAGATGAAGAAATGGTGTGTGTGAATTTGCTTACTGCCATTGGGCTGAAAAGTACATCCCAAAAGTTCTCCATTTCGTTGCGGGCTGTTTCAGGATTGAACTTCATGCCTACCGGCATCTGCATCCATGCGTTGGCAACCAAAATCCACAAGGCAGACAAACTGGCTCCAAATGCAACCAGCCAGGTGGAAAGCAGGTGGAATTTTTTAGAAACTTTGTCCCACCCGAAAAACATCACAGCAATAAAGGTTGACTCAAGGAAAAATGCCATAATTCCTTCAATGGCCAAAGGCGCACCAAATATGTCGCCCACAAACCATGAGTAATTTGACCAGTTGGTGCCAAACTCAAACTCAAGAATGATACCTGTGGCAACTCCAATGGCAAAGTTTATTCCGAATATGGTCATCCAGAATTTGGTAATCCTTTTCCATTCCGGGTCACCGGTTTTTACAAAAATGGATTCCATAATGGCCACGATAAATCCCAGGCCCAGGGTCAGCGGTACGAATATCCAGTGATACATGGCTGTGAGCGCAAATTGGGCTCTCGACCAATCGATCAGTGAATAGTCAAATGTTTCAGTCATAGTGATTTTATTTAGGTTGTGTTAATTGTTCAATCACATAGTTGCCCCGCTCTTCGTCGTTGCTGAAATTAGACTTTAGAAAGTTGGGAAAGAAAAATATTTTGAGGATAGCAAACATGACAAACAGTTTTATCAGAATGATAGCCCACAGGGTTTTTCCGACCGTCATATTTTTGAAACCTTCATAATAAAAGCGGAAAATCCGGGAAAATATATTTGTTTTCATCATAAACAGCTGCTTTTAAGATGTGCTCAAATATAACAAGAAACCTGAGGAAAGTTTTCTGATTTTGGTAATTTAGAAAATATCTAAATTGTTTAACATCTGAGAATGTAGGGTTTGAAAATTAAATGTTGGTAAAAACTTGAAAAATAGATGTATAAATGACTATATTGGTATTTTGGTAAATTCAATAAGTTAAACAAAGTGAGGTGATATAGGTGGTAAATGAAATAATAGAGCTGTGTGCATAGGCTAATGGCCTTTGAAAGTTAAACAAAAAAATCCGGAAACAGTCCTGATTGCTTCCGGATTTTCAATTTTTGAGAAAATAATAACTGAAATTGTTCGCCTGAAAAAGCAGGCATTTTTCAAAAAAAGCAGCATGTTTTATTTGGCTTCCTCCGCCTGCATGAGACCTTCTACTTTATATCCAAGGTCGTCAATGGTTTTGGTGATGGTTGCCAGATTGGTCATGGTGGTGTCAAAACTTACGATGGCTGCTTCCTTTTGAAAGGATGCATTTGATTCAGTAACGCCGCCAATTTTATTAACAGCCTCTTTTACTGTGTTTTCGCACCCTTCACACGTCATGCCGGTTACATGCAGTTCAATGGTTTTAATGGCAGCAACATTCACTGTTTGCGCTGCAGGTGTTTGTTCCTGAACAGGTGTCGTCTGGTTGCAGGCGGCAAAAAATGCCCCCATCAGGAGAACGCTGAAAATTTTTTTCATGCTATTAATGATTAGGTTTGTATTTGTGTGTTTGTTCAATAAGAGGTTCTTACAAATATACATAAATAGCCCGACATATGTTTGAAATCTCCAAAATGCAAGGGGCTTTTTATTCATGTAACAATTTAATTTAGTTTTAGATTTCTGAATTGAAAAAAGTCAGGTTGAATAAGTGAACTCGCATTTCAGTCTTTTGGGGTGGTTGTATCATCAGTTGAAGATTTGCCTTTGCCATAGTTTTGATGACTGGCAAGTTCGTCCATACTGGTTTTGTCCCAAATTTCAATTTTGAGCAGGTGAGCTACCCTGCTAATGGCATGTGAGGATACCGGAGCAGTAAGGAAGATGAAAACAATGACCATAAGACTGATGCCAATGGCATAAATACTCGCAAAATGGATAGCGGCTCCTGTTTGCAGAAGCAAAATGCCGAATGCAGGAGCTTTTGTGGCTGCATGCATGCGGGTGTAAAAGTCAGGAAAGCGGACGATGCCGATAGCCGCAAGCAGTGAGAAAAACGCTCCGCCCAGCAAAAGCGCTGCGATGATAATTGTATTAATCATAGTATTTCTTTTTCAGATAAGTAGCAAAGGCAACGGTGCCAATAAAAATGACCAGTGCAACAATGGCTGTAATATCCAGATAGCGTTCCTGGTTGGTGTCAACCGCGTAGATAATGGCGAACCCCATGCAAAGAGCGGCTGTCAAATCGAGCGCCACAATACGATCGGGCATGGTGGGGCCTTTTATAAGCCTGAAAAGTGAGAGCAACAAAGCCAGGGCAAGCATAACCATGCAGGCAAGCGTTACCCATTCAGGAATATTGACTATTGCATTCATTCAAATACCTCCAGCATCTTTTTTTCAATTCCCTCAATTATTTCTTTCTCAAATTCATCATGACTTTTTACATAAAGCCCGTGAATAAAAATGCATGAATGGTCATCATTCACATCGAGGCAGAGGCTGCCGGGGGTCATGGTGACTAAGTTGAACAAGGCCAGTATCTGCCGGCTGTTTTTTGCATTTGTATGAACTTTAACAATGCCCGGCTGCAATCGCATGGTTGGACTGAGGATGTCGCGGGCAAGCTGGAGGTTGGCCTTTACCATTTCTTTCAGGTAAAAAAGCAGGAAGACGAAAAATAGCCAGGCTTTTCTTATGTATTTCATGATGATGTCGCGTTTATGGATGTTTGAAATTTGCTGTTTCAAGCACGGCATGAATGTAAGCCGATGGATCAATCAGTTGGGCCGAGGCTTCCATGGCAAAGTGGAGAATAGGCTTAACCGCAAATCCCATGGTAAGGGTAAGCAGGCCGAGAATAACCACAGGAAGAACCATTGTAAACGGCAATTTTTCCTTTTCCCCTGAATATATTGGTAACTCTTCGGGCCTTGGTTTCCAGAAGGCTTCGTTCCAAATCTTGACCATCGAAAAAAGCGTAAATAAACCAACTGCCAATGCTACAAATGAGATTAAATATTCACCCGCACTAAAACCGGCAGAGATAAGGATAAGTTTTCCGAAGAAACCTGAAAGAGGAGGAATACCAGCCAGTCCGAAGGCTGGAATAATAAAAAGAATGGCCAGCCAGGGCCTGATTTTATAGAGTCCGCCAATGGTTTTCAGATTGTAACTTCCCGTAACGCGGTTGATAAGTCCGGCAACCAGAAAAGTGTTGGTTTTGGCAATGATATTATGAGCCATATAGAAAATAGCTCCTGCAATACCCGCCACCGTAAAGATGCCAAGTCCCATAATCATATAGCCAATCTGGCTGATGATATGAAATGAAAGAATCTTTCGCATGTCGTACTGCGAAGCGGCAGTCAACACCCCAACAACCATAGTGAAACCGCCAATCCAGAGGAAAAGTGGGTGCCAGAAAAGTTTGTCCTGTACAAAAAACAAGGTGTAGATGCGAATCATGGAATAAACACCAACTTTTGTAAGCAGTCCGGCAAAAAGAGCTGTTATGGCAACAGGAGGGGTGTGGTAGGAGGCCGGCAGCCAGAAGAAAAAAGGGAATACTGCTGCTTTAATCGAAAATGCGATAAAGAACAATACGGCCGAACTGTTCATCAGGATACTGTTTTCGGCCATCGAAAGCTTTAGTGCCAGGTCTGCCATGTTAAGTGTACCGGTTTTGCCATACAGGAGGCCGATTCCGGCAAGGAAAAACAGCGAAGAAACAAGGTTTAGTGTCACATATTTGATGGCACCACTGAGTTGTTTTTTTTCGCCCCCGAGGGTGATAAGCACAAATGAAGCAGTAAGCATGACCTCGAACCAGACATACAGATTAAAAATATCGCCGGTAATAAAGGCTCCGTTTACTCCCATCAGCAGGCCCTGCACCATAGGAAAGTAAAAGTAAGACTGACGCTGGCGGTCAATGGCATCAACCGAATACAGGCTGATACTTACAGCGATGATGCCAGCCAGCACAAGCATAATGGCACTGAAAGCATCAACAACCAGTGTAATGCCAAATGGTGCCTGCCAGTTGCCCGCATGCAATACCAGTATACCCTGATTTTTTACATAAATCAAAAGATATATTGCCAATGCCAGTTGCAACAGGCTGCCTCCAAGTCCAATCCAGGGTTGCCATTGCCGCCTGTTAAAAGCAAATAGCAGCAGAATGAGGGTAATAAGCGGGAGAAGTATGGGTAAGGCGGCTATAATCATTTGGATTCTCCTTCTTTAAGTTCATCAAGATCTTCGGTGCCGGTAGTCTGGTAAAATTTGTACATCAGTACCAGGAAGAAGGCAGTTATCCCGAATCCAATAACAATCGCTGTAAGAATAAGGGCTTGTGGCAATGGGTCGGTAGGATTGGCAACCACTGCGTTTATACCATCTTTAACAAACGGTGGTTGACCTTTATGCAAACCGCCGGCTACAAAAATAAGCAGGTTGGTTGCATGGCTCATCAACATGATGCCAAGAATAAGTTTTACGATACTTCGCCGCAGCATAAGGTAAACACCTGCGGCATAAAGCAATCCAATAACAAAAGCGAGCAGTGTTTCCATTGTTTATTCGTCTAGGATATTGAAAATAATCATCAGTAAAATCCCCCATACAGTAAGATAAACCCCGAGGTCGAAAAGAAGTGGTGTTCCAAGTTTGAGTGTTCCGGCGAAAGCCAGATTGATTGAAATCCATTCGCCGGTAAAAAACGGGTTGCCGGCCAGCAATGCAGGAAGGGTGCTAAGGGTGGCCATTGACAGTCCCATAGCAATCAGCCAAAGCGGACTTACCCGTAGTTTTTTTTGTGCTTGCCGGGTGCCAAAGGCCATGGCGTAAAAAATAAATCCTGAAGCGGCCATCAGCCCGCCAATAAATCCTCCGCCTGGATTGTTGTGCCCCCTGTAAAAAACCAGTAGGGAAAGTACAATAGTAACAGGCAGTATACGCGAAGCCGCCTGCTGAATGATATAGGATTTCATGTTGCGCTTCCTTTCTTTGTCCTGAGTTTTAGCAGAGCCATTACACCAATAGCTGCAATGGCAAGCACGGTGATTTCACCCAGTGTGTCGAGTGCCCTGAAATCAACCAGGATTACGTTTACCACATTTTTTCCATGAGCAAGAGAGAGGGCATTTTCAGTATAATAATCAGATATATTCGTGTTCAGGCTTAATTGTCCGGCCTTGAGTACCAGGCCAGTCATAAACCCTCCAACCAGCAGTGCAATGGCTGCATCGCGCATGCGTGAAGCCTTTGATGAGAAGTTGGTAAACTTTGGCAGGTGATACACTACAACCATAAACAATACCAATACCAGAGTTTCTGCAAGCATCATGGTAATGGCCAAATCAATAGCACCATAAAACATAAACAGAAGGGCTATACAATAACCTACGACGCCAAGTGAGAGTATGGCCGCAAGTCTTGATTTTACAACAACAGCATAAACTGTGGCTGCCATGAGCACCGTCAGCAACAGGATTTCAAAAATCCCCGGGACTGTAAAGGAGCTAAAGCCCGGCCAGGTGTAAGCCAATTGATACCATGCCAGCAATGAGGTCATAACAAAAATGGCCATAAGGTAATAGCGCTGATAGCCACTTTGTATAATGGCAGTTTTTCTTTTGGTAAGGTTCAGAAACAGATCGAGGCCCTGATTAAATGCAGTTGCAAACCTGAAGGTGATAATTTCATTATTGAAGCGTGTGAGCCAGGGGTTAACCTTGCGGTAAAGCAAAAACAGGGCTACTCCGGAAGCCACGGTAATGAAACTTACCAGCAATACCTCGTTGAACCCATGCCACAAAGCCAGTTTAAGTGTACTGGTAGCCGGGTGGATGGCCATAATGGCCGGCTTGAGCAGTAATCTGGCAACATCAGCCGGGAAAAGTCCGAAAATAAGGCTGATTGCTGCAAGTAATAATGGTCCAATTCTGAGTGCAAGAGCCGGAGGTTTGGGCTTTTCGCCGGGATATTTCAGCGGGCCGAGAAACAGATTGAAGATTAGCGCCAGGCTTATGGCAACCATCATTACATTGGTTGCTACACCTACTATAAGCAGGAAGTTTCCGATATCGGGAAGCGCAAATTTGGCTTCATAAATCAGTTCTTTGCCTATAAATCCTATCATTGGCGGAAGACCGGCCATACTGAGCAGCGACACAATAGCCGCGATGGCAGTTGATGGCATGGCCTTATATAGTCCACCGAGTTGTCGCAAATCGCGCGTGCCGGTGGATTTGTCGATGAGTCCTGCTACCATAAACAGCGCTCCTTTATAAAGCGCATGCACGAGTAAAAAGATAATGGCCGCTTTAACCGATATGTCGGTGTCAATGCCAAGCATCAGTACCAGTGTGCCCAAAGCGCTGATGGTGGTGTAGGCCAGCACCTTTTTGAAGTCGGTTTGCGAAAAGGCGAAATAAGCGCCTAAAAGCATGGTAATTGCACCGGTAATGGTAAGTATATAGCGCCATTCAGGAGTGCCTCCCATTATCGGACTGAGCCTGGCAAGTAAATAGATGCCTGCCTTTACCATGGTGGCGGAATGCAAAAAAGCGCTTACCGGAGATGGAGCCTGCATGGCCCCCGGCAGCCAGAAATGGAAAGGGAATTGCGCCGACTTGGTAAACGCTCCGGCTAAAATCAGCAGCAATGCTGGCAGGTATTGCGGATGATTGCGGATTAAATCGCCTGATTTGAGCAACTGGTTGATTTCCAGGGTTCCGGCCATCTGCCCCAGCATGATGAACCCGGCCATCATGGCAAGACCACCTGAAACAGTGATAAGTAATGCCTGAAGGGCAGCGTTGCGGGCTTCGGGCTTCTCATGATTAAAACCTACTAAAAGGAAGGAACTCACACTGGTTAACTCCCAAAAAATGAACATGGTGAACAGGTTGCCCGACAAAATCAGCGCCAGCATGGCAAACTCAAACAGTACTATCAGAAAGAAAAAACGGTGTTTGAGAGCATATGGCTGCATGTATTTTCCAGCAAAAACCAATACCAACGCTCCCATACCTGTTACAAGCAGGCCAAAGAAGAGGGATAAACCATCAAGATATAGCGAAAAATTAAGGTGAAGTTCAGGCAACCACTCAACTGACCATGTCAGGGAGTTTCCTTCAGCAATAAAACCCGCATAGCTCAGCAGATAGCCAAACCCTGCTGCTGATAGCAGCCCCAGTAGCCAGGGGGCTGCTTTACCTCCCTTCCTGATAAAATAAGGTGAAAGAAAAGCAGCCACAAGAAGTAAAATAAGGTAGTTAAGCAGTCCACTCATGGTAATAGGAAATGCATTTGAATATGAAGAAAAATGATTAGTTTACGAATTTAGAAAAAATCCTGATAACAAAAAATGCCTGAAACCTGGTAAGCCAAGTTTAGGGTTAAGAAATGAGAAGAATTTGTATTGCTTACTCTTCTAATGTGCTTATATCGCCGGTTTCCTGTCCTAATGCTTTGGCTTTCAGAAGTCTTCGCATAATTTTGCCACTTCTGGTTTTAGGCAAAGCGTCGGCAAACACAATAAAGGCAGGTCGTGCTATGGGGCCAATTTCTTTTTCAACATGATTTTTTAACTCTTCGGCCAGCTTGTCACCTGCTTCAAACCCTTGTCGTAAAATGACGGTTCCGTGAATTACATTGCCGCGCAGTTCATCGGGTAATCCGATGGCAGCAGCTTCAGTTACTGCAGGATGACTTACCAGTGCGCTTTCAATTTCAGCGGATCCAAGACGGTATCCACTCACTTTAATCACATCGTCAATGCGGCCTATAATCCAGTAATAGCCATCTTCGTCTTTGCGGGCTGAGTCACCTGCCAGATACCATTTTTGCTTGTTAAACTTTTCCCAGTATTTTTCTACGTACCTGTCGGGGTCGCCCAGGATGGTACGTGCCATTCCCGGCCATGGGTTTTTAATAACCAGTGTGCCTTCTTCTCCTGCTTTCACCTCATTTCCGGCCTCGTCAACCACTGCCAGTTCGTTACCAAAGAACGGTTTTGCTGCTGAGCCCGGTTTAAGTGGCATGGATGGAACGGGTGTAATCATATGGCCTCCGGTTTCGGTTTGCCACCAGGTATCCATAATGGGGCAGCGCCCTTTGCCAATCACCTCGTAATACCATTTCCATGCTTCGGGGTTGATGGGTTCACCCACTGAGCCCAGCAAGCGTAACGAGCTCAGGTTGTGGCGATCGGCCCATGATGAACCAAAACGCATCAATCCGCGCAAAGCGGTTGGTGAAGTGTAAAGTATGTTTATGCCGTAGCGTTCAATCATTTGCCACCATCGGTTGGGGTAAGGATGATTGGGTGCTCCTTCGTACATCATGATGGTTGCTCCGTTGATTAACGGCCCATATACCATATAGCTGTGACCGGTAATCCATCCCGGATCGGCGGCACACCAGAAACGATCTTCAGGTTTAATATCAAACACATATTGAAAAGTTGTGGCAGTATAAACGCTGTAGCCTCCATGGGTATGAACCAGCCCTTTGGGTTTGCCGGTGGTTCCTGAGGTATAAAGGATAAAAAGAGGGTCTTCGGCATCGGTTTGTTCGGTATAGCAATTGTCGCAGGCCAGTGGCATCGACATTAAATCGTGATACCAGAAATCGCGGTCATTTTCCATATAGCATTCTTCCCCGGTTCGTTTCACCGTGATGCATACCTCAATGGTTGGCGAGCGCTTCATGGCTTCATTGGCTATTGTTTTCAATCCGGTAGCTTTACCGCGCCGGTATCCTCCGTCAGCCGTTACCAATATGCGGCTGTTGGCATCTTCAATGCGTTCGGCCAAAGCCTCTACACTAAAACCGCCATATACCACGCTGTGAATGGCTCCAATTTTGGCGCAGGCAAGCATGGCAATCACTGTTTCCGGAATTTGCGGCATATAAATCGTTACTACCTCGCCGGGTCGGGCACCCATTGATCTGAGCACATTGGCAAACTTTGAAACTTCACGGTTAAGCGCGTGATACGAAAACGTACGCACATCCCCGGGCTCGCCTTCCCAAATGATGGCCAGTTTGTTGCGTGTTGCATTTTTTTGGTGGCGGTCGAGGGCATTGTGCACGATGTTAATTTTTCCACCGGTAAACCACTCATAAAAAGGATGGTTGGAAGCGTCCAATACCTGATCCCACTTTTTGTACCATTCCAGCTTTTTGGCTTCCGTTGCCCAAAAGGCTTCGCGGTTTTCTACAGAAGTCTGGTAAACTTTATCATAATCTTTTATAGTGGCACGTTTTTTTACCTCCCTGGAGGGCTCGTAGATTTTTTTCAGTTGATTGACTGGCTTTTCCATACGTTTTGGGTTTTTATCATAAACGTATGAAGGGATGGAGTTGTTCGCAAGCGCAGATTGAACCCGGAGGTATTATCTGTTTTTTTTCAGATATTACAGAAGGGTGGAAGATTATTGTCAGGTATCGGTAAGCCCACTTTGCTGGCATCCCATGTCAGCTTCTTATCAACTTTGATTATCCTGTATATGCACGGATTTATGCAGAAGCTCCGATGCAGACTCAATACGGACTTAATACGGACTTAATGCGAAGTTAATTACAGGCGCTGAAATGACATTGACTGCCATTTCAACGCCTGTTAAAGTTGTTTTCTTCAGGCTTTGGTAAACAATATATCAGCGCCGATGGTACCTTCCAGAAATTCAAGATAGTCGTCAGATTTTGCATACTCCAGTTCAGCTAAAATATTGTTTTTGCGCTGGTTGAGGTCTAACTGTTCAGTATATTCCCGATTGATGTCTAATTTCATAAAATCATCCATATACTTCAGGCTTCTTTCAAGATACTGAATCTCAATTTCCTGTTTGTGCAATAATCTTTCCTTGTACCAATCGGCCTGGATGACTTCATCGCGTTCAAACATTTTTCTGATATCGGGGTGCGATACCGTTTTTCCCTGGTAATTGCCATATGCCATGATGTGAAGCAGGGCTTTCAACGGAGGAATGGCAGCGTCAACGCTTCCATCAGCAAAGTAATCAAGTGCAACGCGGGTTTGTGCCTCCACAATATTGTTTACGCCATCAACAAAAGCATCCATATCCTGTTTTTCAGGGCGCAACATTTTGTCGGTGAAAACAGCCTGCGGTTCGTCGAAAATACTGTTGAGGTAACTGAAAGTGAAATTCTCGGTAATTCTGTATCCTAACCTGGAGGCCATTACCTGTTTTCCGTTGTATTCAAAATCTTCCACTTTTTCGAGAGATCCTTCGGCAATCAGTTTTTTCGGGTCGCGGTCTTTTACATCCATGCGGCTCCAGAGTTCGGGTATCAGCAGAGAAATATCGTGATCAAACCGTGCTTCAGTTCCCACATGGCCTGCCGCTGACGAAAAGGCGTTGTAACCTGAGAGAATGTACGACAGCAAAGCATTGTTCAGGTCGGTAACCGGACTCAGCATGTTGAAAGGCCCTTTGGTAAGTGCGCCTTCTGAACCGGCGCCTGTGGTTGAAGGCGATTTTCCGGTGAGGCTGCAGATGAAATCCATAAACAGTTCAGGAAGCTCCTGATAATGAATAGGGCCGTAAACACTTAATCCCCTGATGCCATTTTCTTTTTCGGGCGGATTATTGCGCCTGCCCGGCAAAACAGCATTGATGGGATGATGAACAGCTTCAGATAAAGGAATGCGGCCTGAAAAACGCAGGCCTATTTCTGCCAGATAGTCGTCAACCGGGTTAACCAAATCTGGCCTGATTTGCAGGTATCGGGGATTTTTCGATGGGGCACCATCTACCATGCGAGGATGTGACGGAGTAATAAAATAATATCCTGATTCATCTTTACTTCCTTCTAAAATAAGCTTCCGGATGGGTTTGGTGTAAAGATCGAAATTTATAGCATCTTCAACCAGTCGTTTTCCATCTTCGGTTGATAGTGGTTCGTAGTTTGAGCAGAAGTTATTGCGCTGCGAAAGATCCGCTTCCGTCTCCTTGTCATATCCGCGATGTATAGCTTCATCGGGGCGCTGAAAGAACTTCTCTTCACAATTCTCCGTTAGCTTTACGCTTTTATTGCTGTATTCCGGATTCAGGTATTTCAGGTTTTTTACCGGAAGGGTAATGGAAGCCGTGATGTCATCTTCCATCTGAATTTTGGCTGCGGCAACAAAGTCAGAGCGAAGCTTGTGCAGATACCATGAATTATCGTCGGCAAAACCTACCCTCAGGTAACTGGCGCTGAGTTTGCGATTGTTAAACAGCAGTTCATGTCCTTTACGGCCATTGATAACGTCGGTCGAGAAGTAGTCTTTCCAGTTGTCGCTGTGCCTTTCGGGACGATAAAAGCGTTTGACATAAAATACAAGCGCTTTTACATGTGCCGGAATCGATTTTACAAACTGGTTGTATTCCTCAGTGTATTGTGATGAAGGGGTCAGCAGTTTAATGACCGAGCCCAGTGTGCGCATGGGCGAAAGTAACGGGCGGGCAACCGGCTTGTGCTCTTCAGGATTTTTCCAGCGGTTGGAATAGTCGCGGTTGATAATTTCATCGGTTGCCTGAATGTCCTTGTCAAAATCGTCAACGAAGAATGAGCCATAAATAATGGCATTGAGCAGCGATTTGGAAATTTCCGATTTTCCACCTCCCGAAACGGTGCTTGGTTTATGGCAAAAAGTGCCTTGAGCATGGGTACTTACCAGCCTCCATGAAGGAGCCGACGGGTGTTTTTCCATGTGTATTTTATGGCCCGACGGGAAGATGTAAAAATGTTCAGGTCGCAAAGTGATGCTCTGTTTTTTGCCCTGATGCATCCATTGAACGCTTCCCTGATATAGGTCTATCTCAGTATCTTCGGGAATGTAGATGATTTTATCAAACTTTTTGTCGATTCCATACCCCTCAGGCTGAAGGTTCATGATTTCGCCAAATTTCTGCACCACATCACTGAAATAATAGGCTTTTTTGAGCCTGTTTTTCATAAAGAGCGCACCGTTGAAGTTTGACCCTATGTTTTTGCGTCTGAAAGCAATGGCTCCTCCCGAATGTTCTTCTTCAACAAGGCCGTGCAGGTTGGCCGAATAACTGATTTGTGTTTTGATTTCCTTTTTTGAGTAACCAAAATAGTTGTCGGCTATCAGCGTGATAACAACCCCCCGTTCATCGCGGCAGGTAATTTTAAATGAATTACCCCCGTTGTACAACTCATCTTCTGTTTTCCAGCAAACGCCGTCTTTTCGTTGCCTTTCAGTTGCTTTGTCGTAGTGCGGCAGTCCCAGCTCCTTTTTGGTCAATTGCGTGAGCTGAGGCGCCAATACAATACATCCGGTGTGACCGGTCCAGTGTTCGGGATCAAGCGCTGCATCGCATTCAGGATTGGCCGGATTGCCTGCGTTGCCAAATATGGATTCCACAAAGTCAATGTTGCTGACCAGGCTTCCGGGGGCGAAAAACCTGACTTCCATTGTTTTGCGTTTTAAAACGCCTTTTACTTCAGGACTCACTACCGGTCTGAGCAACAAGGATACAAAAACGCCGGCTTTCTTTTCCTGAAAGGAGGTGAAAGGCAGCTGGTTAAGCTCATCTCCGGGATTGAAGGCCGACTGCAGAAATTTTACCCAGGCTTGTTTGGGGACTTCAATTTTATCAACAGGAACGGGCAATCCGCCTTCAACAATGTGGAATGAACCTTTGGTGGTGCGGCGATCGTTTTTAGGATTGTGCAAAACGCCCTGTTTGATACGGTACGACTGGATATAGTCGTTTTTATAATGGTTGTGATGGGGCGGAAGGCTTAAAACGCGTGCCAGTCCTGGTTTATCGCTGATAAAGGTGTTGTTGGGAAGTTGTGGAATTTCTGTCAGATTCAAATCCTTGACATAAGCATTGATGAAATCCTGTATTCTTTGGTCGGCCGGTGCAAATATGCTGCTTACCAGTCGTGTGCGGCTTCTGTAATTCGAAATCAGATTTTCGGTAAGCTCAAGAAAGGCAGGGTCTGATAAAATCTCATCGCCTTGCTGCTCAGCAAAATCATCAAAAACAGGCTGGCCTATGGTGGCCAGTTTCAAATTGATATAGCGGATAAGGTCGCGGGTCGATTGGGTTGATTCAGTACTTTCTGCCTGAATTGGTTTATTATTTTTCATCAGAGAGTTCGTTTTGAGTTATTTTACTTAGGTGGGTGCAAAGGTAATGTATTTGAAAATGACTGATAAACAAACTTTTAGCGCAAACGTTTGCGCTTGTAATTATTTTTTTTAGCACGTTTGTATTAACCTGCAAATCAGGTCATGGATGCATGTGTCTGTGGTTAAATTTTGTTGATTCATCAATTAAAAGCTTTTAATACCCGGTATTTCAAAACAAATGACGATAAAAACCATGATCCGGCGTCTATTCTTTGCAATTGTCTTACCTTTTCATACATTTGCCTGCGATATGAATATTAAATCTAAACGAATCTTTAAAAAGAAAACAATGAAAAAATTATTTGCTTTTTGCGGAATGATCTTGTTTGCAGGGCTTTTGTTTACCAGCTGTACCAAGAACGAAGAAGAAATCGTACTTCCAACCATTACCTTCAGCCAGAATGCAGGCTATGTTTTTGAAAATACTACTGCAGCTTATGGCGATACACTTAATTTTGGAGTTGCAGCCAACAGCAATGGAAAAGATAATCTTGTAAAGTTTCAGATTTTATCCAACGGGCAGTCAGTGATGGACTCAACCATCAATACTGCAGCGTTTAATATTAATTTCTATACTATCAAAAGTATTCTTGACAGTGAAGAATGGTCAGTTATTGTAACAGATATGGCTGGCAATAGTTTTACAAAGACCATTACCATTACAGGCAACTTCGGTGCGTTGGATTCATATACAACCATTCTTTTCGGAGCACAGGACAATGTTAGTACTGAAAGTTTTCTTTCACTGAGCAATAATGCCTCAACTCTATATTTTCAGGCTCAGGCGTTTGAACATCAGGCTGATATTGATATGTTTTGTTTCTTCGAAAATACACCTGAACATCCTAACATGATGTCGTTGGCTTCACCCGGAGCTAATATTACCGGAATATTCTCGGGGGCCACTTCACCTGATAACTACACAACCAAAAACCTTACCTGGTTTGTTAAAACGGGTCTTTCTGCCGCAGCGTTTGATGCTGTTCAGAATGATGCTGTTGTAATAGATGCATATGATGCTGATAATGATTATAAGAAAGCTAAAGTTTTGACAGCCGGCGATGTTTATTCTTTTAAACTGCAGAATGGTAAATTTGGCCTGCTAAAAGTGATTGCAGTGAATGGCGAAGTTACCGGAACACTTGAGATTGCTGTTAAAGTACAGAAATAGAAAATGGTTTTAATTAATTGGTTTTCAACTCAAAAGCTATTCTGCCACTTGCGTGCAGGATGGCTTTTGATTTTATGTGTATGTTTTTCGTTCGTTTCCTGCACTAAAGACGACAGTTTGCATCGCACATCGCTGATTCTGAAAACAGGAGCAGCCTATACGGCCCAGCATGCCAGCATTCCTGTTGGTGGAACCATTCGGATAGGTGTTCTGGCCTCAGGTGCAGGGGCGCCGCTTTCGTATATCAGAATCGAAAAAATTACTGCAGGCGATACTGTTACGCAACTTGACCGCGGAATTTTTTACGGAAATGAAGGCCTTGATGCTGACTATACTTTTGCCAAAGATACAGCTGCTGTGGAATTGTGGCGGATTATTGTGATGAATGCCGACCGCGATACAGCTGTGAAAACGCTGCGCATATTCAGGGGCGAAGGTTATGACTATGGCGATATTCATTATTTCCCTTCGGTTACCATCGGGCTTCAGCAGAATCTGACATCCGGCCAGTTTCTTGATGCTGACAATGGAATGGTGTATGATGCTGTTTCGGTGTCAGGCAAAGAATCTGATATCGATATTCTGGCGTATTATTACATCACCTCAGGTTTGTCGTCGCCTACTTTAACCTGCCCGGGTTATACTGCTGCCATCGGCTATTATCCACAACTGGCAGGCTGGTCTGTGAAAAATAATACGCTCTACGATTATAAATCTACGGATGATGACCTGATAAGCACTGCTGACTTCGACTCAGCTGTAAATGACAGCCTGCTGATTACGGCTTATAAGCCCGATAAAGTAAGTGGAAACTGCAAATATTGCTATACCGGTAAGGTCATTCCTTTTAAAACGCAGCAGGGGAAATATGGCTTGCTGAAGGTTATCAGTGCAGATGAAACAGAAACAGGGCGTATTGAGTTTGCCATAAAAATTCAGAAATAGAACCTCTTCAGCTTATGTCGGATTTTTACAAAATAAGTTTAATTTTCTTTTTCGGCCTTTGGTTTTTCAGGCCGGTTGCACATTCTCAATCTTGTTTAACCGGCCGTATTGTTGCCTTGCCTGATTACAAAGCAGTGGCCGAAGCCAATGTAAGCCTGGGAGCTGGCAAAGGAAGCATAACGGATAGCAAAGGATATTTCAGGATTTGCAATCTCAATAGCGGAAAGGTACTGATTACTGTCAGTCATTTGGGCTTTGAATCTTTTCAAATGCAGGTTGAGTTGAAGCAAGGTGAAAATACGCTTCCTGAAATTCAGCTGAAACCTGTTTCGGTCAATATGGACGAAGTGGTTGTTACTGCCACACGCACTGATAATTACATCCTGAATACCCCTGTCAGGCTAAATCTTATCAATGCCCGGCAGCTAAATTCTGTACCTGTTCAAAATATTGATGAAGTGTTAAAATATGCTCCCGGAGTCAATTATAACCGGGCTTTTGGTATTTATAGCACAAAAGCGAATGTTACCATGCGCGGACTTAGTGGCAAAGAGCAGGGCAGAGTGCTGGTGTTGCTCGACGGCGTTCCTTTGAATAAATCGGATGGCGGAACAGTTGACTGGAATCTGGTGGACATTAACTCTGTTCAGAAAATTGAAATCATGAAAGGAGCTGGCTCTGCCTTGTACGGCGGCAATGCAATGGGGGGCATCATCAATATATTGTCGAAGAAGCCTCAGGAAAAGCTTTTTATCAGAGCATCTGCCGAATATGGTACATACAATACCAGGGGTGCCCGGCTTAATACAGGCGGAATGGCTGATTTTAAGGCAAAGCCGGGTGGTTTTTACTGGCTTTTCAATAGTTTTTATAAGAAGAGCGATGGCTATATCACGCAGAGTGAGGCAGATGTGCGTGCCAACCCTTACATTACCAAATCCAATATGGAGGAGATGGGAGCAAATTTAAAAACAGGCGTGACATTAGGCAAAAACCATAGCATTGAAGCCGGTATCAACTATTACAATGATCAACGTGGAACAGGCGAAAAAGTGCATCAACCCGAAGGCAATACCACCGATCATGATTCTTATGGCATAACCCTCAGCTACAAGGGCAGGGCAGGGGCTGTTCATATCAGTTCGACCTTGTATAACCTTAATGAAGATTATAAGAAGGTGAATGAATACCTGAAAGATGATTATACCTGGTACGAAGTGCTTTCAACCCGCCGCGATTATGGCTGGCTCAATTCAATGAGTATGCCGCTGGGCCGGTTTCAGATTTTAACTGCCGGATTTGACTATAAAAACGGAAGTGTGGATGCCTATGATAAATATTTTACTTCTACAGATATAGTTTACAATCAGGGAAGTATGAATACTTATGCCGTGTTTGCTCAAAATGAGATACGCCTGGCAAATGATAAATTCCGGATTATAGCCGGACTGCGTTTCGACATGGCTTCGTTTTATAACGGATCGTTCAGAATTGAAGCCCCCTCACCCGAAACGGAATTTATGTTTGGCTATCAGGTGCCCGGTATGCCCGAACAGCAATGGAATGCCTTTAGCCCGCGCTTTTCGGCTCAATATAAATGGAAATCAACTGACCGGGTTTATTTTATGTACTCTCATGGTTTCCGCCCTTCGGTACTCGACGACTTGTGCCGCTCAGGTAGGATAAAGGGAGGCTTTAAAATTGCCAATCCTTCGGTAAAACCTGAATACCTGAATAATTTTGAAACCGGTATCGATGTGAGACCTGTTGAAAATCTGTTTGTTTCTGCTTCAGTATTTTATTCACGTGGTAAAGATTTTCAATATTATGTGAGTAATGGACAAACAATTGATATGGGATTTGGTGACAGACCAATATTTATCAGGGCAAATATCAGTGAGGTGGAAATGTATGGTGCTGAGGCTGAACTTCGTTATGATTTTAATGCGCTCTTTTCTGTTTTTGCCAATTATTCATACACCCATTCTGTTATTCTAAACTATGCTAAAATTGCGCTGAACGATACCATCGACCTTTCTGGTAAGTTTTTGACTGATGTTCCTAATCATATTTTGAGCTGCGGTGCAAACTGGAATAACCGATGGGTAAATGCCGGATTGTTTCTCAGATACACAGGCCGGATGTATATCAATGACCAGAATTCAGTTGATGAAATACTGCTTTCTGATCGCTATCCTGCTTATACTACATTAGATTTAAAGCTTTGGAAGCCAATTAAAAAGCACTGCAAAGTTTCACTTAATATTCAGAATTTACTGGATGTCAAATATTACGACAGCAAATATGCTGTTTGTCCGGGTCGGTTTATTACCGCTGAGTTCTCTGTTCATTTTTAAACATAATATTTATATGAAAAACTTATTCCGCTTAATGCTGTTAGCCGCCATTTTTATAACACAGGTTGTAAAAGCGCAAACCAATGATTTTTATGATGATGCCCCACAGTTTGATCTGAAAATGCAGGAATTATTTGTGGCGGGTGAAGTTGCTAATCCCGGGAAAGTTGATTTCTCTAAACTCTCTTTGCGTCAGATGGTTGTGAAGGAAACAGCGCTTGAGGGCGAAAATGGAAGGTTTGAAGGTGCGTATCAGTATGAAGGTTATTCCCTTTACGATATCCTTGACAATATTGTTTTGAAGAAGAACAATGAATCTGAATTTCCGCCGATTATTGATTTGTATGTCGAAGTTGAAAATGCAGCCGGCGAAAAAGTCGTACTGAGCTGGGGTGAAATATATTATCCCATTCATCGTCACGAAATTATGATAGCCTCAAAGGTCAGACGAATTGTTCCTTCCAAAACCAAAGACTTATGGCCTTTGCCCGCTGATTCAAAACTGGTGGTAGCTTCCGATTTGTATACTGAGCGTAATATCAGTGCTCCTGTAAGAATCACCGTAAAATCAAGCACCCTGAAGTATACCATTGACAGGAATATTCCTGATATGTATGCCGGAGAACTGAAATTTACAGATGGTGACAAACTTCTGAAAACACTAACTGATGGTGCACTTACGGGTGATATCATTTCATATGGCTCTGTTTTTTACGGGCGTGGAATGGGAATACATGGGACCACTCCGTTTAACGGCGTGATGCTGAAGAATTTTACAGGTGAATGGTACAAAATGGATCAGCAAAAATTAAGAACCGGTTTGTTTGTTGCTTCTGCTCCTGACGGGTATCGTGCTGTTTTTACTTTCAGCGAAATTTTTAACCGAAACGACCAGGCTGAAGTATTGATTGTGCCTATGCGTGGTGTGAAATCCCAGGGTGCATACTTACTTTACCCTGCCGCTGATTTCTTTTCTGACAGATCTATTCGCTGCTGGAACAGGTTAACTTTTATGCAATCAGCCGATATGTAAGATCCGGTGCACATGAGCCCAATGGTGTCTCGTTAAGATTTTTCTGAAAAACACTACACTCATTCATCAAACAGGTACGCTGGATAAAAAGATCCGGACAGTTGTACATTTGCTATTGACAGGCCGGCCTTTCAACCGTATATTCGCTGCGCAAATTATAATCCGCAGCTTTGGGTAATGACATTGAATACTTCACCAGGCTTTTACACTACCGTATGGTAAGCCTCAATAAATATATATCGCTTATTCAATTAACTAATAAAGCATTTTTTTTGAAACGTAATTCAATAATAAACTTGTCATTTCTGAACTTCACATTTTCTTCATGTGAAAAAGAGCAGGATAAACACCGATACTCAGGAAAGCAAAGTTGAAATAACAGATGTCGATTGTGCTGTTGTGGGTTGATCTTTAAATTCCGCGAAAAGCAGGAATTCAAGAAAACCAATTCCATGTTTATTACAAAAATAATATTTTGTCCCCAATAAAACACCTTACAAATCTTTAACTAAAGCAAAATGAAAAATACACTTTTTAAATCAATTGCAGTAATTGCACTATCACTGTTGATGGTAACCTGTACAAAAGAAAAACAAGAATCACAAAACCACACTGATCAGATTACTGATGAGCAGCTTATTGAGCGGGTCAATTGGTTTGCTGAGGCTGCTAATGATTTTAAGGATGGCAAGTACCTTAAATCCGGGGAAAAAATGCTTATTGAAGATGCTATCTTATCCATTGAGTCGGCTATGAATTATAAGTATAGTTACTCCCATGTGAAGTTTAAAGACTATTATGTGCAGGATGTTGAATTTGAAATTCCTATTCTCGCCACAGAGGGTAAAGCTTTTGTAGTTGATGCATTGCAGGGATTCAACACAGCACGTCAAAAATTCAGAGAGATTTTTCAAGCGATAAATTTAAGCAACAAAAACTTTTACATGTGCTCCCTAAAAAACAACGGTATTGCTACTAATGGAGCTGCCGTGAAAGTAAAAGCAACGGTTTATTTTGGTTATGGAAATAGAAATGTACAGACTGCAACTAATGAAACAGGTTATTATTGGTTTCTTGATGGTGGCGATTGCGATTTAATGGGACAGTATGGCGCGCCTAACTACCTTAGAGATAATTATTCGCCCGCCATCTATCTGCCATGCCCTAATGCAAGGGTTTGGTATGATCAAACCGGCTCATTTAAATTTATAAATCCAACGGAATATCCCAACCCAAATGGCGGAGTTATTGACAATTATTGTGATTATAAGTTGTTTTATGCTACAACCACTGTTGGCCCAATAACTTCAGAAGTAGAATGTGTGGGTTCGGAAGCCATTAACGGAGCACAACCCGAAATTGACTACTACCGGGAGCAATTGCAATCTTTAATTGATGCCAAGTTATCTTCGCTTAACAAACAGTTTATGGATGTAACATTTGTAACTCCTGACCAAACAAATGGAACTGTCAGAACCATCAAACATTTACCAACTCTCTTTTACGGGAAAATCCATTTCGCCTGCCCCGAGATTCCCATTGAGATACTTCCTATTACAATGGACTAACTTATTGTTTCCCACAATGATACATTCACTCGTTAAAAATAATATCATTATCACGGCAATGCTGCTGAATACAGTTTTTTTGCCTTGCAGCAGCATTGCCCAGGGAACATATTCATTGTTGTTCCGCTGTCCTTATGACGAAATGTCAATGTCAGTTATTGAGAACAACCAACATGAATATGTTGCTGTTGGGTTCGATAACACAAAGCCATATTATGATCTTTCCGGACGCAGAGGAAAGATATGGAAATTTACTAGCCCCACTGACACTTTGACCAAGACTTATTATTTAAATGATACTTCACTTTCATTTATTCAAATTTTTCAAAATGGAGAAGGGAATTATCATGTTTTTGGTATTTACAGTTTCCCTCCTGATTTCAAAGAATATTCGATTGCTATGTTGGAATTAAACTCTGACTTTGAGATTGTTAAGCAAAAGAGCGTAGTATTACCCGACCTCAATCATCATGTTTCTGATGTTATTCGATTCTTCAACGGCTATTACTATTTATTTGGTGTTGGGCATTGGGGCGATACAGTAAAAAGTTTCGTGTTTAAAGTAGATCAGGAACTAAACCTCGTAAATTACTCATGTTTAGCTTCTCCCGCAGAAGAATCAGGTTATTATATGGATTGTATCCTTTCACCTGATTCAACCAGGTTTTATGCGGTTGCATCTTTTCCTAGTGAAGGTGATGGGGCTTGCCATTTATTTGTTTATGATACTGCGCTAAATTTGCTATCGGTTAAAGTTTTCCCAAAGTATTTGGACCTAAATCAGGGAATTTTTGAGGACTTTTCACATAATGTTACCATTGCAAATTTTTCCAATAACAGGATACTTACCGCTGCTGTAATGGGCAAAATGCTTAATTGGGATCAGGAAGTCAAGATTGGATTTTCGTTCCTGGATACTACAATGCAGTGGGTACCACCACAGTATTTTGGTTCCGATGATACTACATTTTATACTGCGTATGGCCGGCCTACGTTTGCCTTCAGGAATCCTGACAGTATATTTTTTACAGGTACCAAGCGACAAATAGCCTCTTTCTTTCCACAAAATCCCAATTGGTTGATAGCGGGTGCTTTGGACTCTACTTTACAACCATATTTTATTAATTATTATGGAGGCGATGCCTATTATCATGCCAACTCCATGCTGCTTACTTCGGATGGGGGGTATTTGATACTTGCCGACCGCTATGATAAAAACACCCAAGACGATGAATATGATGTGTTTTTCCTGAAACTTGATAAAGATGGATTGATAACCGGGAGTGAACATCAAACTTTATGTCCACAAAAAGTTTGCGTTATAAACCCCAATCCTTTTAATGATAATTTACAGATTGATCTGTTTATTGAAAAGGCCAGGTTATCAATTACCGATGTTTCAGGAAGAGAAGCAGCAAATATTTCGCTTTCAAAGGGAAACAACAAAATAAACACAATTTCTTTCCCGGGTGGAATATATTTTGCCCGGATAATCTCAAACAAACAACAAATGCTTCAAACAGAAAAACTAATTAAAATCAAATGATATGAGAAAATTATTTACGCTGGTTACTATGATTTTCAGCTTGTCAATAATCGTAAATTTTTCAAACGCCCAATGTATTAAAACTTCGTGCAATGGTTCATCCAACACAGGCACCCCTGCTGCCGCGCGATTGTATCGCGTGGTTAATTAAAAGTTATTTCATACATTTATCCTGTATTACTTTTTGGATTCTGCCATGAGTCGCAACTATAAATTTTATATCCCGCTTTTCGACCGCGGCTTCACCGGCCATGTTAAGCAGCCGTTTGGTTTGCGTATTTCAGCAAACCAATTACGGATGCTAATCCCGCAGAGGAACGAATGCGGGAAAATGTTGGATGTATTTGGTTTGATTAATATGTTGAGCAACGCGAAATCCCGCAGCGAAGCGTTAGCGGGAAATGGCAGAATGTACGACCCGGTATTGGGCCGTATGCTTTCGCCGGATAATTATGTTTCCCTGCCGGAGCATACACAAGGTTACAACCGTTACACTTATGCCTTGAATAATCCGCTTATTATAACTGATCCCAGTGGTGATAATCCTGTTTTATTGTTTATTGCATTTGCGGGTGTTTTAAACGGGGCTATGTCAGCGCAAAATGGAAATGGGTTTTTGCAGGGTTTTGCCATAGGTACTGCAACAGCTGCTTTGAGCTATGGTGTTGGAGCGGTAATTTCTGCACCAGGCACGGGATTCATTTCAGGAATGATTGGTAATGGAGTATCTGCAGCAGTTAGTGGAATGGCTACATATGGAATTAATTCAATTGTTACAGGACAACAATTTAACTGGAAAGGTTGGGCACTAAATGTTGGTATGTCAATGGCAATGGGGGGGATATCTAAGGGTTTTGATGCAAAATCGAAAGGGTTAGATTTTTGGACTGGACGCGGTATAGTTGAATTGAAAGGATATATCCCAAATTATCAAGGTTCTGAAACTGGTATTAACACTAATGAAGAATTATATGAATACACGAAAAGCAACTTCCAAGGTTCAGAAGATTATGTAGAATGTACCACAATCGGTAATAGTAATAATGAATTACCTTCAAAGTATTTGGTTGACAGCGAAGGCTCTATTTATACAAGTCGAATTGAGAATGGAAAAACTGTCGATTATTATATTGCTGGGTTAACTGAGGTCGGTCATAGACATAAAGCCTCCATTTGGTTATCTAGGAATGTTGTAAATTATACTGGCGACTTGGTTCCTGTTTTAGGTCATGAAGTTATTCATGCATATCATGGTTTTTTTGGTTTTACTGCAACTTATGGAATAAATGCAACTGAATATTTTGCACATCGTTATACTACTTTAACGTTGGGTAATTCACAAACTTACTTTGAGAATAGTATGAAACTGATGTATAGTGATTTCTTTTTTGATGTGCGTAAAATAGCGCCCTATCATTATGGAATTAACTATATTTATCCTAAATGGGTGCCTAAAAGAATATCCAATGGATGGTAAAAACGAGTAGATAAAGCCAAAAATAATTACAAATGAAACCCACATATGCTTTAGACACAAACATGTATGAAAATTATTTTCATACATATGGGTTTCATCAGACCATTTTAATTAAATTTTTTTGCAGATGAAAATAAAAGTTTTGTTTTTAATTCTACTGATGAGCTTAAGTGTTAAACTTAAAGCACAATATGGTTATTATTATAATAAGGATTTGAGTGTTGGGATAGATATTATTTCGTCAATTTATTTTATGCAAATTTTTAATACAGAAATGTTTGCACGAAATGACAAGATGATGATAGATTCTCTGCTCTCAAGAGACAATAAATTATATAATCATCCAACCCTTTCAGATGTATTACATGTACCCATGAAAGGAACTCTCATATCAGGC
This sequence comes from Lentimicrobiaceae bacterium, assembly GCA_020636745.1. NCBI lineage: Bacteria > Pseudomonadati > Bacteroidota > Bacteroidia > Bacteroidales > Lentimicrobiaceae > Lentimicrobiaceae bacterium. The sequence goes on from JACJXH010000010.1 coordinate 64,495, forward strand.
GGAATTAGCATAGAAAAAGATATTATTTCTTTTAAAGATATTACATCTAATATGGAAATATCATCTTTCATAATGATTGATTCGTTAACGATAAAGTTAAGTTTCTCTACATTCAAGACTTTTTCTGACAGAAAAGATTCATTATATTTCCATAAAATAGTTTCATATTTTAAACCAAATCCTAATGATTTTATTCCTAGTGTATCTTGGAAGTATTCCTATTTAGATGAAATAATACAAGATACTTGTCATAATAAAAATTGGTACTTTTTTGATGGGAATCACAATCTGATTAAAATAATTCCTGATACAGTATTAATTCATCCCTTTTCAAATAAAAAGGATAAAAATAATTGAATTATTACTTAACCATCCGGTAAACTGGATATTCTCTACCACCAAAGGTTTCCTGATCTTGCCCGAGCAGAAATTGGTAGAGTTGGTTTAGGTACGAATACAGATAATTGGCAAAACATACAACAACATCTCCCAAACTACCCACACCCGAATTACCTCAGATCGTATTTTTAATTACTTTTACACCTACGATGAAAAAGGCAACCCCGATGAATATACCTTTCCATCTGATTATACCATTAAAAACGAGTACAAAACCGGTAACGGAGCTTTGCAGAACGTGAAAGAAAAACAAAGCGGTAGAATAATCTATGCACCCGGCAGTTTCAATGCACGTGGGCAGATGCTTCAATATGCCTTATCAATAGCAGGGATTCATACCGCTATTGCAGGTGGAATAACTTATGGAGCAGATGCATTAATAAATAATTCTGCTTTTAACTGGAAAGCGTATGGCATGAATATAGCCACTTCTATGGCTATGGCGGGGTTAAGCTATCAAAAACCTGGGGCTCAACATACAAATTATTCTCTTGCTGATATAGAAGCTGGCGGGATAACTGATCCGAGAAGAGGGTATGGGATGAGGTTTGGTGATCCGCCTGGCTATGTAAAGGTGTCTAGTGAAGAAGGCTTGATAAAGTATAATATTCCTGGGGCTGAAATTGTTAGTACTTCAATTAAAAATGAAGGCATGTCGTTAATAGATATTGCAAATACCTTTTTCGGTGCTGTACAATCACCTTTTTTTGTGATGCAAAATGTTGCTAATATTCCTGGTGGTGACAAAGTTGTATCAAATTCATTTGGGAGGTTTTCTAATTTTATAGGTAATGCTTCATTTGTGTCTAATGCGGGTTATTACTACTTTTCTGATGGAAAGTTTTCAATTGGTGACGGAGCAAGAGTAGTGTCAAATTTAGCGTACAATACGCCCTATGTTGGAAAAGTTTATATGGCTGTTGACATTGGCTTTGGAATTGATGGTTATTCATTAACTGATCGTTTTGGCGATTGGATTGATTATCATTTGGGTGATTATCGCGATGTTGATGGAAGGTTTTTTATACAAAAACGGTAATGAAAAAAATATTTTCAAGGTTGATGTGCCTTTACGATTACATGTATTATCGATTAACGAAATGGTTTAAAAAGTTTTATCCTGAAAAACATATGCCAAGGCAAGGTGTTGCACTTGTATCGCTCTTGCAGTTTTTTGTTCTGTTTGATATTTTTGGCAACTTCTATCTGGCTTTTTACTCTGCATCTGAGAGAAATTCCTCATTGAAATTTATATCAATTATTCTGGTGGTATTTGTATTGATTATAACAGCGTTCAACGATTATAAGTATAAAAGCAAATACAAAGAATACGAAGAGCGCTGGGCCAATCTGGATGAAAAGAAGAAAGATCAGTTAGACATAATTGTGCTTTTATTAGCGATAATACCATTTATTTACTTGCCTATTTTGACCAACGTGTTTGATTTTACGAAATAATAATAAAGTTGCCTGTGAAATTGAAAATAGCTTTGCCAAACACACCTGCCTTACCTCCGACCGAAATTTTAATTATATATACACTTACGATTCCCAAGGCAACCCCGAAGAATATACCTACCCACCCCCTGCTGCCGCGCGATTGTATCGCGTGGTTAGTTAAAAGTTGTTTTTCCTTCAAACGGTTTACCAGCAAGGCAATCGCAAAGGCAATAATTGCAAATCCGAAAGAAAGCCGGAAAGAGTTTATACCAGAACTATTTAGAAAGGCAGGAAATAGCTCATCGAATGTGAATCAATATAATTACTGGAGACATGACAATCATCCGGTAGAATTGTGGAGCAACAAAGTAATTAACAAAAAAATTGATTACATACATAAGAACCCGGTTGATGCAGGATTGGTATTCAGGGCAGAAGATTACGTATATGGCAGCGCTGCTGATGATGCAGGTGAAAAAGGTATGTTAACGATATCATTATTGTTAAGTAATGCCACGCGATGCAATCGCACGGCAGCGGAGGCTTGTTGATTTTACTGTGACTCCCCAAAGTATAGACACAACATTTGGGGTACAGTTCATAAAGGGGCTTTTTTATTTGTAAACTTTTGATGGTATTTATTTACTTTTAAAAAGAGAGGAGCGAAGTTTCTCTCTTTTTTTATGGGTATTTATACTCATCATTCTGATGGCTAAATGTTTCAAAAAGTGGTATTTAAACGAATTGATTGGGCCGTTTAGACAGTGTAATTTTGTACCATAAGATAAGATCCGGCGATCTCATTGTTGAGGATGTTCAAAAGGTCTGCCATCAATCTTTTGCACAATTATCACGGAAACTCAAACCACCATGAAGAATTTTATCATTATTGTAAGTTTGTTAATTCCATCTGTAATTGGTATCGCCCAGCCTCATAAATCAGGGGTTGAAAAAAGCCCGGGTATGATGATGGGTTTGGATAGTACCCTGATAAAAATGGAATATGCCAGATTTAACAATTACAGTGCTTCGGAATACTGGGAACGTATTTATTCGCCTGATAGGCTTATTTACTATTGTGTTAAATCAGATAATAAAAACCAGCTGAACGTGGCTCATATTTATGAGTTTGACCAGGATGGCCTTAATCATAAGTATACTACCATTGCCACTCAGGAAAAAATAAAATACGCCTGCGATTACCTGAACCAGATAGCTTTAAACAATAAATACATCTACGAATATAAAGGCGTAAACAGCAACAACCAGGGGGTGTGGGTGTCGAGTAAAAGAATAAAAGATTTTTCGGATTGTAATTGTGGCAATGTCATGGTTACTGTTACAGCGAATATTTCTGCAACAGGAGCTGAACAGTTGATTAGCAACTGCCCGGTGAAACCAGGGAAATCCGGAGAACTTCTTTCCATTGTTTATTCACCTTTGAATTGAACGAAAACAAATGTTTATGGCCGGGGGGCTAAATAATTATGATTTTAATTTTTAGGGTTTAAAGCGGCGGGGTCTTTTGATCCCGTTTTTTTTGCTGTTGCATTCATTAGTCATTATGGCAGACATTAGTATATCAATCAAACATTTACAGTGTGTGGTTGTTTAAAACTCAAACTGAACTTAAACTGATTTATATGAAACGGCCGATTCTTCTGGTTTTGTGGGTGTTTGTTTTCTCCTGTGCAAATGCTCAGATAAATCTGGTGGGTGCAGGAAACAATCAGGGAAATAATATTGAAATTGTAAAATGGCAGGCGCTTGATTCTGCCTCAGTAGTTACGTTTCCAACGCAACTTGAAGCCTATTATCTGTCATCTTCAGTATTTGATGCCTGGAACGGGCTCTACTATCTTTCAGGTATAAATTCTACGGGCAGCGGTTTGTTTTCATTTAACACCCTTACAAATGAGCAGCAGTTTGTCGATTTTACTTCATTCTCTAACATTTCAGAGATTGATATGAGTACTGGCAAAATCTACAACCTGTTTGCCGATACGTTGGGATTTATCAGTATCAATGAATATGATATTGCTACCGGAACTGACAGTCTGATTGGTCAGGTTTATGAGCAGGGCATACCTGGTTTGGTCGTTGATGCCATTAGCTTTGATGCCAATAACGGTATCCTTTATTATGTGGGAGTTGATAGCACCTCCTCTTTATGTTTATTCAGCTTTCATGTAAGGGAAAATGATTTTTTTTACGAAAAGGTCCAATTGAGTTTTTCAGCACCAATCAACAACATGACAAGTTTAAACTATGACAATGATAAAGATCTACTATTTGCCATGAATGCTGAATTTGATGAATTGGGGAATTATCAGGGGAATAGTGTAGTTGAAATAGACATTAAATCAGGAGAGGTGATAACACGTGGCCAACTTACCGGATTCCCATATTACCTGGCTGCATCTTCTGCTTATGACCAAAATACCGGCAGCATGCTTGTGGTTGCCTTTGATTCAGCCTTTGTCCGGAAAATGATTGTGTTTAATACAAATAACAACACTTTTACGACCGGATTTGTGCCCGGTTCGGTTTCTGAGATAATTTGCGATAACTCTGAATTTGCAAGAAGTACTTATCTTCTGACAGCTGTTTCGAAAAAGGAGCAGGCCAAACTGGTGCTATATCCCAATCCTGCAAACGAACTTGTGAGCATTGAAGGGCATGGTATTGATTCATTGCCTGCTCTCCTTCTGATTTATCAAGTTGATGGTAAGCTGGTAAAAGAAATAAATTTTAATAGCCACCAACTAAAAGTATTGGATGTCAGCGATATGAATGCAGGAATTTATCTGCTCCATCTTAAAACACAGAAAGAGCTATTGCAATCAAAACTGGTCGTTTTCTGATGCTATCAATAGCGCTTTTACTACCAGACTGATGGTCTTTGATGTCTTTATAAATGCATGCCTTGCAGGTTGCTATTGGCTATGAATGCATTGAAAATGTTGATAATGAGGCATTGATGTCATTGTAAAAAGGACATGTATGCTGAGAGCTTTAAAAATATAATGAAAGAATTGTTTCTAATTTAAAATGATTATTAATAAATTTACTGAAACTTAATTAAATTATGAAGACAAAAAATTACATTTCAATGGCATTGGCCGGCTTTTTGGGACTGGCTATGATGACTTCCTGCGGAGGAGGTAAAACCGGAAGTGAATCGTCGGCGGGAGCTGCCTCTGGTGAGGCCACAGTGGAAACTGCAGCCCCCGATGCAGAACAAATGGCCCGCGGCGAGAAAATCTTCAATGAAAAATGCTTTGCTTGTCACCAGGCAAACGGACAGGGCATTCCGAATGTGTTTCCAAGTTTGGTTGGTTCTGATTTTTTGCTTAACCAGAAGGTACTTGCTGTTTCGCAGGTATTGAATGGTTCAGAAAAAGTGTCGGCCAGTAAAACTATCAAATATCCGGCTCCAATGCCTCCACAGCTCGGTAATAAAGAGGATGCTGTGGCTGTTATCAATTATGTACTCAATAACTTTGGAAACAATGGTGGGTACGTTACACTTGAACAAGTTAAGGATGTGGTTATAGAGCCCCGGTAACAGGTTTATCAGGTGAATTTTGGCAGGTTTTCAGTTTATGAGCATTAAGAACCTTGTTTTTGCTTTAAACATCTACCCTGTATCTGTGGCCGGTTTCCTGTGGTTTAAATAAATAATCTTTGCAATTATCTCTTTTTTAAAGACTTAAAATCTGACAGTATGAACATGAAAAAACTTAAGCATCTGGCTCTCGTTATTATTTTGAGTATGGGCAGTACGCTTCAGGCTCAGGATTTCAGCAATTACATTTCGTGCCAGGTAGATGGTAAAGAATACAAGGCAGAGGCCCGAAGAATGAAAATTCCGGTGCGAGGATTTGAGTATCTGGGCCTGGCCGCTTTTCAGGTAAATCCTGATGTTCAGGTTTGGATTCAGCTTTACTATTTTTCTGATAGTCTTAAGCCCGGCACTTATCAGGTAATTTCAGAAGACGATTTGGAGTCTTCTGCCAAAAGAAAGGCTGATCAGGATTTGGTTTGGGTGATGATTGATTATTCAGAAGAAACAAAAGGTCTTGGCCATGCATTTCATGATGGAGAGTCTCTGAGTGGAACGCTAACTATCGACAAGGTGACAAAAACTTCCATTGAAGGCTCATTTGAAGCTACCCTCAGAGGCGTATATTATAAGAAAAGGGCCGTGGCAACCATGACAGGCTCTGGCATTAAAGGCAACCTGGAGCGCAAGGCCTTTACCAAAGCAGGAGGTGGTATGTTGGCCAATGCCGGCCCACATGATCATGATAATACCAAAAAAACAGACGAAACAGATACCATTGTACTCAGTGGAGGAAAGTTTTTCCTGGATTGGTCTAAACCAGCAAAGGACGAATAAGATTTTTTGCTGAAATCAATTCACCGGATACATCATTCTTGTCAAAAGAATTGTTGAATCCGGTGTTTTTTTATAAAATGGCTTGCATGCTCATTACAACCATCATCAGAAAATAATAGATATTGATAAGTATAAAAGAATACTTAAAGTCAACGTTTTCTCTGGCAGGGAAAATCAGCCTGGTAAAAGTGATGACAAGGATTACTGACAGAGCCCATATTGTATAAACAACTGCATGATAGTTAAAATGATAAAAAGCCGGTAACATAATGGCACTTACAGCTGTAGCCGCAATCCAAATAAAGGAGAGGCGCCGGATTTGAATATCTGAAAATCGCGTAGTCAACGACTGAAGCCCGGCCAACTCATATTCATGGCCATAGCGGAGCAATAAAAGCCAGAAATGTGGTATCTGACCGATAAAGAAAAAGAAACCGAGAGCAATGGCGGCAGGATTATTTAAAGAGCCTCCGGCAGCTACCCAGCCTATGAGAGGAGGCAGGGCACCCACAACGCCTCCAGGAACAGCTGCAAAGGCTGACCTGCGTTTGAGTGGCGTATAAATGGCGTTATACCAGAAAAAAGTGAGTAAGCCCAAAATTGCTGTAAGTGAACCGTTGAAAATAAAAAGTATGGCTAACCCTGCGGTTGCAAATAGCAAGATAAAAATCCATGCCTGAAGCATGGAAATAATGCCGGCTGGAATTGGTCTGTTGTGCGTCCGGGGCATAATCAAATCAGTTTTATGCTCCTGAACCTGATTAAGTGCTGATGAAGCACTGGCGAGCAAAAACACTCCTGCAACAGGAAAAACAATGCCACGGGAAAAATTTCCGTGGCTGAGTAAATATCCTGTTAAAGTGGTGAGTGCTACCGGCAGCGAAATGCTGAATTTGCCAAGCCGGGCGCAGGCTGATATTAAGCTGGTTCTCCGCCCTGTCATTGAAGGGTTTTAAGGTATTCAATAATTTTAACAATATCCTCATCGGAAAGCTGCGACTTGTATGAAATCATCTGCCCTTTTGCATAACCCTTTACGATATCGGCGTTGGGTTCATAAATGGATCGCTTGATATATTCATCATCTGCAATAATTTCCCGCTCTTTCCCGTCGGTTTCAACAATCACTTTGCTGCCGTACACTCCTTTGTAGGAGGGTCCCACCAGTTTTGAACCATCAGAAGAATGGCAGGCAATACATCCGTTTATTTCCATCAGGCGCCTGCCTTCGGCTGCGGGATTGGCTGCTGCAGCTGCTTTCATCGATGTGTCGGCCATTTTTGCGTACCAGGCGTCAAATTCCTTTTTAGGCAGTACTTTAACTTCAGTAAACATATAGGAATGTGATAACCCGCAATACTCGGTACAAAACAGCTCATAACTTCCCTCTTTAGTCGGTATAAACCACATTTTATTTCCCCTGTCGGGAACCATGTCTTCTTTTACTCTGAAGGCAGGTATGTAGAGGCTGTGTATCACATCCAGTGAAACAAGATCCAGCATAACAGCTTTATCAACAGGTACATATAGTGTATCTGTTTTAATGCCATTTTCATATTCAAACATCCATGACCACATGCGTGCAGTAGCCGTAACCTTCAATGAATCTTTCGGCGCTGCCTTAATGGGCTGATAACCGGCCCAGCCATAAAAAAACATGATGATTACCAGGATGGTTGGAATGACCGTCCACACAATTTCAAGGGTGTTACTTCCGTGAAGCTGGGTTGCCACCGGATTTCGCTTTTTGTTGTACCGGTATATAAACCAAAGCAATGTACCGGTTATTCCGATAAGAAAAATAACCGAAACCCCTATAATAAAGAAAAAGGCGTTGTCAGTTGTTGAAACAAAGTTTGAAGCTCCTGAGTACATATCGTTTATCTGTATAAGTAATCGAAAAAAGTAATGAGAACCACGGCTGCAAATATCATCAAAACTATGGTGGTCATTATCTTGTAAATTTTGTTGTCGAATTTCAGATGCATAAAGTAAAGCAATACAATAACTGCTTTTACAGAAGCAATAACCATTGCGGCAGCTGTGTTATAAGGGCCCAGTTCAATGCTGGTAACCGCTACGGTTATAACGGTAAGTGAAATCAACAGGAAAAGAACCAGTAGGTGGTCTTTATAGGCAACAATGTGATTTTTATCTTCGCTCATAGCCTTGCAGGATTAATGGATGAGATAGAATAACGGGAACAGAAATATCCAGATCAGGTCAACCAGGTGCCAGTAAAGGCCGCTGTTTTCGAGCAAAGCGTACCTTCCGCTGTTAATGGCGCCGTTGTTTACCTTGTATAGGGACACACTGAGTAAAACCATGCCAACAATAATATGTACGGCATGCAGACCGGTCATGAAAAAGTAAAGGCTGAAAAAGAGCATATCACCATGACCCAGATTTTTCATCAGCTCAGAACCCGGATACATGCCATGCTCAAATTTGGCGCCCCATTCAAAATATTTATTTACCAGAAAAGTGAGAGCCAGCAAGAGTGTTATCATGAGCGAAATCAAAGCAACTTTTTTGTCGCTTTTTTGAATGGCCGAAATGGATATGGCAACAGTAGCCGAACTAACCAGCAATATCACGGTATTGAGAAGCCCGATAGGAATGCTTAGTTCTTCATGAGCCAGATGAAAAGCAACCGGATTTCTGAAGCGGTATACTGAATAAACAATAAACATGCCGCCAAAAAGCAGAATTTCGGTAAAAATAAACAGCCACATGCCTATTTTGGCAGCAGTGTCATCGCGGTGCAGATCGGCGTGATGGGTTGTTGTGTTTTCCATACTTTCAATACTTTATTTATAATCGTAGGCTTCATGATCAACTACCGGAATCTCCTCGAAATTTTCGAGAATCGGGGGAGAGGCAATCGTCCATTCAAGGGTTTTTCCATCCCATGGATCTTCTATTTCTTTTCCTGAACCTTTGCGGGCTTTCAAAAGGTTAATAATTACAATTAGCAGCCCTGTAACCATAATCCATGAACCAACTGTTGAAATTATATTGGGCGTTGTAAACTGTGGTAAATAGTCGTAATAGCGGCGTGGCATTCCTACCATTCCTAAATAGAACATGGGGAAATACAACAGGTTAAAGCCGATAAAAAAGATAACCAGCCCGATGTTGGCGATTTTTCCATTGTAAACCTTGCCATAAATCTTCGGATACCAGTAATGCAAAGCTGCAAAAAAAGCAAAGCCTGTTCCACCGAAAACGATATAATGGAAATGTGCCACAACAAAAGCTGTATCGTGTACATGAATATCGGTGGCCAATGAGCCCAAAACCAGCCCTGAGAAACCCCCGATCATAAACACAAAAATAAAGCCTAATGCCCAGAAAAAAGGAGTTTGTAAATTAATTGAACCTTTATAAAGGGTAGCTGTCCAGTTAAATACCTTAATGGCTGAAGGGATGGCTACCAAAAATGTAATAAAGGAGAATACCCAACGGGCAGTGCTGCTCATACCTGAAGTAAACATATGGTGCCCCCACACAAAGTAACCGACAAAGGCAATGGCCATACTTGAAACCACCATTGCTGAATAGCCAAATACCGTTTTACGTGAAAATGTTACCATAATCTCAGTGATTACGCCCATTGCCGGAAGGATCATAATATAAACGGCAGGGTGAGAGTAAATCCAGAAAAGGTGCTGATACAAAATTGGATCACCGCCAAGTGCAGGGTCGAAAAAACCAATTCCTAATGTTCGCTCTGCAATTACCATCAAAAAAGTAATGCCAACAACAGGAGTAGCCAATAACTGAATCCAACCGGTGCCATAAAGTGTCCAACAGAAAATGGGCATTCTCATCCAACCCATTCCCGGTGCCCTGAGCCTGTGCATGGTTACCAGGAAGTTTAAACCAGTGAGGATAGAGGAAAATCCCAAAATAAAGGCTCCTGTTACTGCTGCAACCACATTGGTATTTGTTTTCAGGCTGTAAGGGGCGTAAAAAGTCCATCCGGTATCAGGAGGGCCGCTTCCCATAAACTGGGAGGTAATCACTATAATGGCTCCTAAAATATAAAGATACCAACTGAATAAATTAAGTCTTGGGAATGAAACATCTTTGGCTCCTATCATAATTGGCAGAAACAGGTTGCCAAAAACTGCGGCCACTCCGGGTATCACAAAAAGAAATATCATGGTAAGCCCGTGCACTGTAAACAGTCCGTTGTAAGTTTGAGCTCCCATTATTTGTTGCCCGGGTGAGATTAGCTCAAATTTCATCAATAACCCCATGATAACTCCTGAAAGAAAGAATGTCATCATAGCGTAGAAATACATCAACCCAATACGCTTATGGTCGGTTGAGGTGAGCCAACCCATCAAGCCTCTGTGCTTTCCCTGGTACTCCAGAAAGTTAGGTTCGTGTTTGTGTTCTTTTTGTTCAGTCATTGCGCGTTTATTCTTTGTTTGATGTTGTTTTTTTTCGGGGTTTCAAAACGAGAATCAGGAAAATGATAACGCCTAATCCAAGAATCAGGCTGCCGGCCATTTTTGTGATATTTAGCACATATTGTTGACCGACAGGGTCATAAGAGTAGCAAAATTGCAACACTTTAAAGATAGTGGGCCCGCTTTTACCTTCGGATGTTTCAACCACAGCCATTTTAAATTCAAAAGGCAAAAAATAAGTTCCCTGAAGGTATCGGGTGATTTTTCCATCAGGACTTATCATAATAACGGTGGCCGAGTGTAGAAAATCATTACCGGCCCGTTTGAATTTAAAGCCAACAGCATTGGTTGCTCTGGTAATATTTGCACTGTCGCCCGTAAAAAAATTCCAGCCGCTTTTGTCAACTTCTTTGGTGATGAGATTCAGATAATTCTCGCGTTTTTTGATGGCGAGGTCAGTGCCTTCCCGCTGGTCAAAACTGATGGTTATCACCTGAAAATCCTTCCCTAAAACCAGGTCGGTTTTGCTGATGACCTCTGCCACACTGGTCATTAAAGGGCTGCAAATTCCCGGACAACGGTAGTAAACAAACATCAGGACAGTCGGTTTGTCAATCATTTGTTTCAGATTGTATAATTTGCCATCTGTTCCGGTAAATGACAGGTCATCGGGCAGGTATTCGTCAAGATGTTCCACGATGCCAATTTCAGGTTGAGGCGATTTGATATCAGCAGTTGCCGGTATCTGAGCCTTTAACCCGAACGAAAGGATGGCAAGCGTTGTTAAAGCAATGATTCTGATTCTCATATTTTTAAGATTTGGTCGGATATCAAATTTACTATAAAAACACATTAGTGCAAATGATGGTGAAGGCTTTCCTCTAAGTAGGGATGGTTGCGCGGGATGATATCCGCAGAAGCAAGTGCTTTACCAACAACCAGAGAAAAGAACCCGGCAAATGCAGCAAAGAAACCTAACTCAACAATACCAAAAACCGGTGTGTGCATCACGCCTGGAAATATCTGTTCATACAGATCGATATACTGGCCAAAAATCAGGAGTATGCATATGGTCATAACCACTTTGATGTTTTTATTCATCAGTTGCGAAAGCAGCATCACAAATGGCAAAAACCAGTTGATGATAAAGTTTACATAGAAAACGACTTTAAATCCATTGTGCCATCTGAAGGCAAAATATTCAGTTTCTTCAGGAATGTTTGCATACCAAATCAGCATAAATTGTGAAAAGGTAAAATATCCCCACACAATACACAACATAAAGATGTATCGCGAAAAATCGAGCAGATGACTTTTGTTAAGTGCAGGAAAATATCCTTTTTGGTGAAGCAGAAGTACAATCAGTACAATAACGGCTGAGCCATGGTAAAATGCTGCCACAAAGTTTCTTAGCGAGAAGATTGTGCTGAACCAATGCACATCAATGGACATTATCCAGTCGAAAGTGGCAAATGAGAAAGTAATGGCAAGCAGGAAAATGTGAATTTTTGACAGCAATTCGCTCTTTTCAAAATAGAGCATTCCACCTTTTTCATCTTCTTCAAGTGAAGCTTTCCGCAATAAACGGGTCATGACTGTCCAGGCGATAAAAAAGATGACCAGTCTGATAAAGAAAAAGGGGATATTTAAATATGGTGCTTTGTGCTGAATGATAGCATCCGTGGCCACTGCTTCCTCATGAGACCAGTGGTAAATCGAATGCATACCAAAATAGAGTAACAGCATAAAGATACCTGAATAAGGTATAAAGGCCATCATGGCTTCCGGAACGCGTTTAAACATTGACGACCATCCTGACTGGGAAATATGCTGCAAGGCAAGGAAGAAGCTTGCTCCAATAGCCAACGAAAGGAAATAGTAGTTATTAAGCAGTAAATTGGCCCAGGCTCTTTCGGGCTGGGTAATAAATCCGTAGATGATAACGGCTGCTCCGGTTGCGATCAACGCAATGGCTGCATATTGAAAGCGTTTTGATACTGTAAATCTTGTGTTCATCTCCGCTCCTTATTTTACGGGTTTACTTTGCAGTTCATTCTTTACAAACATGGCAATTTTCCAGCGATCATCAGGCCGGATCATATGACCATGAGCCCCCATGACATTATAACCAACGCTGATTACATGGTAAATGTCACCTTCAGGTGCTGACATCATTTTGTCTGATATCAATGATGCTGGTTTTATGGCATATCTGCCACTGGTAAATAAATGCCCCTCTCCGTTGCCCTTTTCACCATGACACCCGATGCAAAAAGTGGTGAACAACTCTTTGCCCCTGTTTAGGTTATCAGCGTTTACTTCTAAAGGATTTACAAGTTCAGCTGCTGCCTGAGCCCTTCCTTCGATTGTTGCAGGATAGGCATATGGCATTACTTCGCGTGAAATGGTGTTGGCTACCGGCAATCGCATGGCCGAGCTATCAGACATTGCCGGAATTTTGGCATAAGTCTCATAAGTGAGTGAATGAGCCATATCCGGAAAGTATTCGTATCCTTTGTCGTTGCGTGTGCGGTCGCACGAAGTGCCCAGAAACAGGATTGCTGTTGCTGATATAAGGGCCGATATTATTTTCTTACTGATCATGTGCCGCTTAGTTTTGAGGTTGTAACTCTTTTTCATACACTTCAAGTGCTCCTTTTTCACGGAGAATGGAAGTTAGTTTGTCAACACTGTTTTTTAAAAGCGATTTGTCAAAAACAATCACAAATTTATCGTCAGTTGAACGTGAATCAGGCAGTATATAAGACTTTCCGGGGAATATTGCTGCCCTTGCCGAAAAAGTAAACAAACTGGCTAACGTAATGGTAAGAATGGTCAGGATAATCGTTACCACGATAAATGACGGAAAAGCATTGGTTGGCTTGCCGCCATAGTTTACCGGCCAGTCAATGACAGAAGTGTAATAAAGAAATGCCAGCACGCTTACTGCAGCTATAAATCCATATAAAAAGGCCGCAAAGGTAAACCGTGTTTTCTTACCCATGGCTTCTATGACTTCATGCATAGGGTAGGGGGTGTAAATTTCGCTAATCTCGATGCCCTCCTGCTTAACCTGGTTTACAGCAGCCATCAGGGTATCTTCTTCGTCAAATACACCTATGATGTGGGTCTTATTCATGGCTTGTATGTTTTTTGTCGTTTGTATTGATACTGGTAACTTTCAGTACACTCTTTACTTCACTTATGGCAATCATCGGGATGTATTTGAAGAACAATAGTACTCCGGCCGTAAACATTCCCAGTGTTCCGATATAAATGCCAATCTCAACCCAGGTAGGGGTGTAGGTGGTCCAGCTCGAAGGCAGATAATCTTTGGTGAGTGAAGTGATCAGAATGTTAAACCTTTCATACCACATGCCTATGTTGATAAAGATGGAAATGATAAAAGCCATGGTGAGGTTTTGGCGTACTTTTTTAAACCAGAAAAGTTGCGGAATAAATGCATTGCAGGTGACCATTGCCCAAAACTGGAATGTGTAATCACCGGTAACCCTGTTTTTAAAGAAGGTAAACATTTCATATTGACTTCCCGAATACCAGGCAATAAAAATTTCGGTTGCATAGGCCGTGCCCATTATCAATGATATAAAGATCAGGATCTTGGCAATTGCATTTAAATGCGAATCGGTAACGTAATCCTGAAATTTGTACATTTTGCGTATGATAATCATCAGGGTCATGACCATGGCAAAGCCTGAAAAAATAGCGCCTACAACAAAATAAGGCGGAAATACAGTGGTGTGCCATCCGGGAATGACAGAAACTGCAAAGTCGGTAGATACGATAGAATGAACTGAAACTACCAGCACGGCAGCAATCCCGCCCAGCACATAGCTTAAGGCTTCGTAGCGCAACCATTCTCTTGATGAACCTGTCCAGCCAAATGCAAAGAAGCCATAAACAGCCTTTTTAATTTTCGAAGTGGCTTTATCGCGGATAGTGGCAAAATCGGGCACCATTCCAAAGTACCAGAACGAAGCGGAAATAAGCAGATAAGCGCTGATAGCAATAAAGTCCCAGAAAAGTGGCGAGTTAAAGTTAACCCACAAAGGACCGCGTGTGTTGGGATAAGGGAAAATGAAGAATGCCAGCCAAACGCGTCCCATGTGAATGGCAGGGAATAAGGCTGCACAACCAACAGCCACAACAGTCATTGCTTCTGCCGCTCTGTTGATGGATGTTCTCCATTTTTGTCTTAGAATCAGGAGGAAGATGGAAAAAGCTGTTCCTGCGTGGCCGATACCAATCCACCATACAAAGTTGATGATCTCCCAGCCCCAGCCAACGGAGTTGTTAACACCCCATGTGCCAATACCAATGGCAACTGTCCGGTAGAGAGCTATTACTCCAAATGCAGTCATCAGAAGTGCAATCAGAAATGCCATCTTCCACCAGCCGGGAATCGGTTGATCGATAGGGGCTATGATGTCACTGCTGATCTGTTTGTAATTTTTGTCGCCCAGAATCAGAGGCCCTCGAACTTCACTTTTATACATAAAGTTTAACTTTTATGTGATTTGATTTTTCTTTGTCTTTTTACTCAGGCTTTGTTTTCTTCTTTGTTTCTGACCAGTGTCAGGTATCCGACCGAAGGTAGGGTGTGCAATTCCTCAAGCAGGTGGTAATTGCGGGAATCCTTAAAAAGTTTAGATACTCTGCTGTTGGGGTCGTTTAAGTCGCCAAACACAATGGCTGAAGAAGGACACGCCTGAGCACAGGCCGGAATAATCTCTCCGTCTTCAAGAGGCCGGTTTTCTGTTTTGGCCAGCAGTTTCTTTTCCTGAATACGCTGAATACACATGGTGCATTTTTCTACAACTCCTCTTTCCCTGACAGTAACGTCCGGGTTCAGCACCATGCGGCCAAGATCAGAATTCATGTTATAATCAAAGTTTTGATTGGTGGCATATCTGAACCAGTTGAACCGCCTGACTTTGTATGGGCAGTTGTTGATACAGTATTTGGTTCCGATACAGCGGTTGTAGGCCATCTGATTCAGGCCTTCACTGCTGTGGTTTGTTGCTGAAACAGGACAAACATTTTCGCAGGGGGCATTGTCACAATGCTGGCACATCAACGGCTGAAAAACGACTTCGGGATTGTTTTCATCGCCCGAATAGTACCTGTCAATCCGCATCCAGTGCATATTGCGGTTTTTCATCATCTCTTCCCGACCAACAACCGGTGAGTTGTTTTCGGCCTGACAAGAGATAACGCAGGTGCTGCACCCCGTGCATTTATTAAGGTCAATGGCCATTGCCCAGTGGTGACCTTTAAATTCGGTTTCTTTGTACAGGGTCACATGCTTTTTCTCAAATTCTGCATGCAGTTCATTGCCAGCTGCAGGGTTTTCAAGGTAAGCTCCCAGTACTGTTTCTCTTACAATGGGCCTGCCCTCCATACTGCTGTGCATTTGAGTGGAAGCCAGTTTGTATGTTCCTTCTGCTTTTGTTACTTTAACATCTGTGTTGTAAAAACAACGGGTGCCATTTTTATAAGTAATGAGTGGGTATGTGTTTTGGCCAACACCATTGGCCACTTTGCCAAAATTTGTATGGCCATAGCCTAATGCTACCGATATGGTTTTTAAAGCCTGACCGGGTTGTATAAATACCGGAAGGGTAATGTTGTTTATTTGTATCAGGTCGCCTGTAGCCACGCCGGCTTGCACAGCATCTTCAGCTGACATGGCCGCAAAATTATCCCAGCAAACTTTTGAAACCGGGTCAGGAAGTTCCATCAGCCAGGGGTTATTGGCATGGTTTCCGTTGCCCATCGTGAGATTTTGAACCATCAATACCTCCAATCCATCACTGGTTTTTATTTCGGCAAGTGCCGCCAGTGCAGTGCTGAGGATTTGCTGATCCATAGAAACTGTTATAACAGGCTGTGCTGATTCAAAAATGCCCTTCTGCAAAGTGGTTTTCCATTCTGCTTCTCCAGCTTTAAGAATTTCGTTTATCCAGTTGTTTTTCAGATAAGTATAGTAATCGTTCTCCTTCCCAAGCCATTTTAACAATGTATCCTGTGGCTGACGGGTGTTGAACAAGGGGCTGATAACAGGTTGCGCTAAACTATAATACCCGCGTTTGGCTTCTGCATCATCCCATGATTCAAGAAAATGGTTGGCTGGCAGAATGTACTTGACAAACTTCATTGTTTCATCTTCAACAGGGCTAAATGAAACAGTCAGCTTTATTTTTTTTATACCCGATTCAAATGCATTGGTGTTATAATAGTCATAAGCCGGATTGACATTCCACAATATTAATCCGCTGATGCTGCCATCATTCATTTGGCTTACCAGTTCTTCCATTTCACTGTCGAGAGCCTGTTTTGTGAGCAATGCCGCGCTAAAGTCAATGGTGTTGCCATTGTTTTCAAGCAGTTGGTTAATACCATTTACCAGTACTTGCTGATGCGGGTCATTGCTTCCGCTCACCACCAGCGATTTGCCTTTGGCAGCCCAAAGTCTGTTGGCAAGCTCATTTATTGTTTCATTCTCATTTTTTGCTGAAGAATCTTCCTGTTGTGCATCTTTAGCAATAAGATTATTATACAGTTGAATGAGTAAGGCAGCTTCTTCGGATGGTTTTATAGCAACGCGCTTATCGGCCTTGCTGCCCGTAATGCTTAAGCCTGATTCGAACTGAATATGGTAGGAAAGTTTCTTTTCATCATTGGTCAGGCTTCTGGTCAGGGCGTATCGGGCGGCATATTCAGCGGGCGACAGCCACGAGCCAAGGAAATCGGCTGAGAAGCTCACAATAATTTCGGCTTTGTCAAATCTGTAATCAGGTACAACAGGCTGGCCATAAGCGTTTTGGTTAGCCATGATGATTCCTGATACAGAAAGAGGATCATACACCATGTGTCTTACTCCCGGAAAAGCAGCTATAAATTCATTGATGAGCTTTTTTGTGGAAGGGCTGATAATATTAGAGGTCAACAGTACCGTATTTCCTCCGGCTTCACTTATTTCGCGGAGCGAAGAAACAATTTCGGCGTCAGCCGTTTGCCAATTGATCTCTTTCCCTTCTTTGAGCGGATTTTTGAGGCGGGCAAGTCCATCGTAAAGGCTGAGTACCGATGCCTGAACTTTGGCTGTTGTTCCCCCTTTGGTAACCGATGACAAAGTATTGCCTTCAATTTTAATTGGCCGGCCATCTCTGACTTTTACCAGAATGCTGTTGTATTCAGATCCGTCAAAAAAAGTAGATGCATAATGACTGGCCATTCCGGGGGTCACATCTTCGGGTTTATTCAGGTAAGGGATAGCCTTTTTTACCGGATTTTCACAACTGGATGCAATAGCAGCCGTGGCAAAACCAAATCCGCAGAATTTTAAAAAATTTCGCCTTGACGACGGTTTCTCTGCAATTTCTTCATTGATAAGGTCAAGCAGGTTTTTGCCTTCCGGTATCAGATTTTCGTTTTCGGAGTGTAAGACCTGTTTATTTAATTCTTCCGGGCTTTTCCAGTATTTCTTTTCCATTTAAAACCACTTTTATTTGGATGCTGTTAGCGACTTGTTTTTTTTGAAAGTACAGGCAGACTCATTTTGATTTGGGTTTTCGGTTGTCCTGATTTTCAGTTTATTTGCATATATATTGTTCCCCAAATGGATATGCATTATTAATAATGGCATTTCATGCAATCGAGGCCACCAATGTGTTCAACGGTTACAGAATCAATTTTACCCGATTTCAGATCTTCGTGAAGCTTTTCGTAAGTTGAATAGTATTTGTTGCCTTCGAAGTTTATTTTAGTGTCTCTGTGGCAATTGATGCACCATCCCATTGACAGATCGGAAAATTGTTTCATAATATCCATTTCGGCCACAGGGCCGTGACATTTTTCACATTCAATTTTACCTGCATTGGCATGCTGTGCATGGCTGAAGAACACATGATCAGGCAGGTTGTGAATACGTACCCATTCGATGGGTTTTCCGCTTTTGGCTGCCCGGTGTATTTTATTGATTTCAAATTTACCTGAATGGCGCCCGCTTAAAACTACATTGTGGCAGTTCAGACATACATTATTTGAAGGAATGCCTGCCGATTTGCTGTAATCTGCAATGGAATGACAATAGCGGCAATCTGTTTTATTGTCACCTGCATGAACCTTGTGTGAAAATTTAATTGGTTGATCAGGGGCGTATTCAGGTGTGCGGCTTAATGCCTGTGCTTCTACAACAGCCAGATTAAAGTGCACGCCAAGCCCAACAAGAATAACAATCACATGAATGAAGCGGTATTTTATCTTTTTGGTAAAAATCAGGTCAATAAGCGCAAGGGTCATAAGCAAGGCAAATAGAATAAAGAGCATTAGCTTTTTAGGGAATATTTTATGCTCTTTCATGCCTGCATGGCTGAATTCTGAAAGAAAGGATGCAATATAAAACACCTCCTGCTCGGTAAGTTTGTATTCAGCATGTGCTTGACGCATGACTTCAGAGGTGGGCTCCGCCATTGACTTATATATGTTCATTCCGTCCTTGTCCATAAAAGATGCTGCCAAATCCATGGCTGACGGATTCCAGTTAAGAGTGTCGTTGGTCACTGTGTTATGACAAGTAACGCAGGCAGTTGTACCGCCTTTTTCAAAAGGAATCAGTCCGTAAAAGAATCTTTCTCCGCGAAGTATTTCTGTCCTGGTAAATCCTTCTCTCTTGTTTACGTCAACATTGAAAACCACCTCTTTTTCAGGCTCCCATTTTTCAATGTAGTCGATAATGCTGTTAATTTCACCATCCGAAAGGTTGGTAAAAGTTAACATGGGGACTTTGTTGTTTTCTTCGTAAACTTTAACTGCAATGGGATCTCCGGCGTCGATCAGCTCTTTGGAATTGCGAATGAATTTTAACAGCCATGCTTTTTCACGTCGCTCAGTAACTCCGAGCAATTCCGGACCCACAAGTTTACCTCCTCCTATTTTATGGCATACAGCGCAGTTTTTTTCAAACAATTGCTTGCCTTCGTTCTGGGCGTTTGCATTGCTTTTGTCTGCTAAAAAGAAAATAATGGTCATCAGCGCAGCCAGTAGCATTCCGGCCGGTCTGAAACCTGATTTGCCTGCAGTTGGGTTCATATTTGGTTGATGTATGTATTTTTTATTCATTTTGCTTGTCATTAAAATAAAAAAGGCACTTACCCCGAAAGGTAATTGCCCTGCAAATAATTTATGAGCCTGAAAAGGCATCAAATGTTTACTGACTTTGAAAGTATGCAAGCTAAAGGTAATTTTGTTAACCATACGCTTTGTCTAATGAGTTTTACATCTTCGGCATGCTCAATTTATTGAAATCAGATTTTTATTCGTATTCTGTTAATAGATTTTCAAAGAAAAATAAACAAAGGCCTTTTTTTTTCTTGAAACAAAGGCTTTGATACTTGCGAATGTACATAATCAAACGAAAAATGAAAAATAAAGTTGGCAATAAATTGTTGACTCTTTGTAGTTTGTACTGAGTCTAAACAAGAATTATAATATGGCATTCTTGTAATCCGGTGGTTTTCATATAATTTATATCTACCTATGCGGTTATAAGTTCATGATTGCATGAATATAAATTGTGGAATTTAGATTATATATTTATGTAACGGGAAATTGGCGGGCTGTTTCTGTTGATGAATATATTGGATGTTAGTTTTATACCCTGTAAATTATGCAAAACAGAGGGCTGTTTCATAAAAAGTCCGGCAACAAATTTTGTTGCCGGACTTATAAAAAATCAGAATAAATGGTTGGTTCTTGATTTATTTAAACAAATAGCCAATTTTTAAGCCAGAAGAGAAGGAGATAGGGAATTCTTCACTTGAAATTACATAACCGTAATGATAGCCTTCAAAATACTCTTCAGTCGTAAATCCATAGCCAACACCGGCATATACATCTACGGCAAAGGCATTGTCAAACACCCATTGTTTGCCAAAAACAAGCTGAAATACGCCGGAAAATACATTAACTCTTTTTTCTCCGGCGTTGTAATAGCTGGAGGAGTAATCGTACCACCATTCGTCGCGAGAGAAGAAGCCAAAAGCAATTTCAGGTTTAATATAGCCTCCTTTAAGTATATGGGCATAGCGCATTCCTCTGAGGTAAAAATCAGGGTCTTTGATAAATTTATACCCAAGTTTTACAAATGCACCACCTGCGTTTTCGTCTCCCGGATCGGCGCCCAGTCCTATAATTCCGAAACTGGCTTCCATGCTGCGGCCGGGCCTGAGACTTCTTTCATAGGCAAAGGTTGTGTTGCCTGTTAAAGGGGAAAGAAAGTCAATTTTGATAATGTTCTTTTTGTTGTCAATATAAGTTTCAGGATTTGTCATGGTTTTCTGAAATTCCATTTCCTTTCCATTCTCAAAAATAATCTTATCTACATCGTCTTTATCTACTGATAGCAATACATCAGCAGAATATTCAGGAAGTGTGTACTTAATCTCATCAAGTCCAATTTCTTTTATTTTGCACTTAATCAGCTCATTATTTTTTTTCATAATAAGATCCTGCGCGAAAGTGCTGCCACCCAAAAGAAAAATGGATAAAATTAACATCAGGGAGTGTTTTCTCATAAAATTGAGATTTGGTTGGGTTTATGATAATTGTCTGTTCAACACTATAAGACTGTAAAAAGGTGAAATGGTTGCACAAAGGTTCAATAACTATGCCATTCTTGCAAATAATTTATTTAAACACGCCGTAATCGCCATCAATTGTACTGATATTTTGTTACTTTTGCACTCCCTTTTCAACCTTGGAGAGATGCCAGAGCGGTCGAATGGGGCGGTCTCGAAAACCGTTGTACTCTTACGGGTACCAAGGGTTCGAATCCCTTTCTCTCCGCAACTGATGCCTGTGAATCAATGATTTACGGGCATTTTTTTATTTGCTTTTTTCGAGTCTTCGCGCTGAAACCTGTAATGATTTTAAATCAGAAGGCTTTGAATTTTTTGGAAACATGAAAATATGCACTCAGCTTCAACGCTTTTATCTGACAAATACCCATTTTTCATCTGTTGAAAGCTGTTCCATATATTCATACCCTTCATAATCAAAGAGTTTTATTTGCTCTGGATGGGTAATTTCCTTGTCGATAATAAAACGGGTCATCATACCTCGGGCACGCTTGCCATTGTAACTTATAAATTTATATGCTCCGTTGCGAAACTCTTTGAAAACAGGCGTAATGATTGTTGATTTTGTTGCTTTAAAATCAACAGCCCTGGAATACTCTTCCGACGCAAGATTGATCAATGTATTGCTCCCCGATTCCTTGATGGCTTTTTTTACACTTTTGGAAATGCTGTCGCCCCAGAACTGATATAGGTTGGAGAAACCTTTTCCGGCTATGTTAGTGCCCATTTCAAGCCGGTAGGCAAGCATTGTGTCGTTGGGCTTAAGTATGCCGTATAAGCCTGAAAGTATGCGAATATGATGATTGGCAAAATCAAGCTGCCTGCTGTTTAGCTCCCGGGCTTTTAAACCATCATAAACATCGCCTTTAAAGGCAAATATAGCCGGGCGGGCTTCTTTTTCACTAAAAGGGTAATGCCAGTTCTGATACCTCAGGGCTGTAAGTTCGGCCAGATTGGAACTGATATTCATCAGCAGAGCTAATTCTCCGGGAGTGCTCTTTTTCAGAATATCAACGAGCTTTTGCGCATGTCTGACAAATTCAGGCTCTGATACTTGCATAGCCTGATAAGGAGATGTATAATCAAGCGTTTTACTGGGTGACAGAAGAATAAGCATAATCAGGGTTATTTAGTCGCTGCTGAATGTTAAATGCCTTTTATAAGGATTCATTTTAAGCACTTTCATTGTTTATAAGATGTAAACAAAGGATGCAAGTGTTTAGTATAGTGCCAGTTGCCAAAACAATACCGTAATGCTAGGCTAATAGGTGTTGAATCCGTTGTTAAAGGTGCTGATTCCCGGCAAACCGAAAGGTGAATAATAATTGTTGCCACCCTGCTGCATTCTTATTTCTGCCCCTATATGCATATTTTCGCCCACTTTATAGCCAATTCCAAAGCTCATGCCCTGGGCTTCCATTTGCAGCTGTTCGGGGCTTAAACGGGCGTTAAACGCCGGGTTGATGGTTTTATAAGCCGAACCACTAAGCGTAAGTTTGTCGTTGACCTGATAGGCCCCCGACGCAAAAACAGTCAGATTGGTCATGTTTCCGGAAACTTTGGCAAAACTGCCTTCGGTGCTTATTATTCCCAGATTGGAGTATGTTGCATGAGACACAACCGCCCCGGCTGTAAGTGTCAGCTTTTTATTCACTGGCTGACTGAATGAAGGTGCAATAAATGTATTGAACAAACTGCCCCCGCCCGGTACTGAAGTGAAAGTAGCTCCTGTTTGCAAATTGAATTTAACAGGAGAAAGGCTTTGCGACATTCCGGGATAAGTGCTGGGGCTGCTGTAAGGATTGAACCCGAATCCCGGATTTTGCGATTGAACAGCCAGACTGAGTAAAAATAAGGTAATCAGCAGAATATTGCGCAGTTTCATAGTGCCAGAATTGAATGCATAAAATTAAGCATTATCAGTTTAGTGAAACAAATTTCATTCCAATTCTCTGTTAATAAATGCTAATATTGAAGGCGGTGTTTTTGATTTAAACTCACACAAAGAATGGTTAAAACCACTTTCGTGATTTCATATATAAGAACATGGCTACTGCAATAAAGCACATTCCAAGCATGGCCAGGGGGTATCCCCACCTGAAGTGAAGTTCAGGCATATATTCAAAGTTCATTCCGTAAACGCCAGCCAGAAAGGTTAGTGGAATGAAAATAGCACCTATTAGAGTTAGCGTTTTCATTACACTGTTAAGTTTATTTGAAACAGTAGATGAGTAAAGTTCCATTAAGTTGCTGATGGTGTCGCGGAAGCTTTCCAGATTTTGGATAATGTTTTGCAAGTGATCGTATAAGTCATTGATATATTTAATCGTTTTTCTATCTATGAGAGTCGTTTCATCGTGTTGCAATTTTCGCAATTCATCTCTTAACGGATAAACATATTTCCGCAAAAGAATCAATTGTTTTTTCAGGTGCATCAGGTCGAGTGGTGTGATTTTATCTGTGTCGCGGATTAACTCCAGCTCTGTAGCTTCAATGTGATCTTCTATTTTTTCGAGTATGACGAAATAATTGTCTATGATTTTGTCAATCAATACATAAGCAAGGAAGTCAATTGTTTTATTGCGGGCTTTGCTCAATCCGTTTAACAATCGTTCACGAACAGGTTCAAAAACATCGCCGGTACGTTCCTGAAATGAGATAAGGTAATTATTTCCCAATATCAGGCTGATTTGTTCTCCTGAGATAGAGCTTGTTGCCGCATCCCATGTAAGCATTTTCAAACTGATATAAATCACATCGCCATAGTTTTCAATTTTGGGCATTGATTCAGTGTTTAGCACATCTTCAAGCAAAAGCGGATGCAGCGTGTGATGATCGCCCAACTGGCTTATAAGGCCTGTATTGGTAAGTCCGTTTACATTTATCCAGTTGTTTTTGGTTTTATCAATTTTGTTGATAATGTCTGCTGCATGTGCAGATTCGGTTCTGGCAATTGAGGCTGAATCAAAACAAAACAGATCGAAGCTGGTTTCCTGTTCAACATTGCCTGTGTAAACCAGGGAGCCCGGTGGCAGGCCGGTTTTTTTGCGATAATTTCGGATGCGTTCCTGTTTTGCCGGGTGTGAATTATTTTTCATCGGGCTTGTTTTTGTAAACAATGGTGCGATGTGGATAAGGTATTTCGATGCCGTTCAGGTCAAATTCCTTTTTCAGCGTTTCATAAACGTCGCATTTCAACACAAACCCTTCGCCTGAATTGGCTGCCCATGCGTAGGCTCTGAGGTTGACAGAGGATTCACCAAATCCCAGCATTCGGATAATAACTTTAGGTATGCCGTTTTCAATCTCTTCAGCTGTGCGGTTGTCGCGGCAATTGGCGTGCGCTTCAATCACTTTGCGAAGGATGGAAATGGCCTTATCCTGATTGCTTTCATAACTGATGCCAATTTCAATAAAGATGCAAACTTTTTCATCTTCAATGGTTGAATTGATAATGGTTTGCCCGCTAATGACGGTATTGGGAATAATAATCCGCCTGTTTTCGAAGTTATTGATGATGGTGTGCCTGAGCGTGATATCTTCAACCACCCCCTGATGAAGTTCGCCTATTTTAATATTGTCGCCTACCCTGAAAGGCTTGAAAATAACAATAAATATTCCGCTGATAATATTCGAAAAAGCCTCCTGAGAAGCAAAACCAATAATGGCTGCAAAAATACCAGCCCCTGCAAAAAGGGTGATGCCAATTGTTCTGAGTTCAGGAATGGTGTAGAAAATAAGTGTGATTGCCAGCATAAAAACCACAAAGCTTACTGCGTTGCGCAGAAATTTATACCGGGTAGGGTCTACTTTAAGCACATGGCTGGAGCGCTCAAAATAGACTTTCATGAGCTTTTGAAGAACTCTTGAAAGAATAACAGCAATGGCCGCTATTACCCCTGCAACAATTAAATATTGAATAAGTCTGTGGTTGATTTCTGCCAGGTTCGAAAAGTCAAAGGAAAGCGTCTGCATTGATTTTTTTTATACAAAGGTAAGAATTTGAATCGTGACTAGCCGAAAGGCTCATGAATTGTAAGGCTAACTGTCATGACAAGCTGAAGTTTGTCTGTTATGAGGGGCAAAAAAATACCCTGCCGTAACCACCGACAGGGTAAATTTACTCACACACACACTAACTTATAATCAGGAGAAACGAGGGTCTTTAGTTGTTAATAGAAAATTTTTAATATTGTAATTCAGTTTCTTAAGCTTTTTTTTATCGGTTTTTACTACGCCTGATTCTTCAAATGAAAAGTTAAAACCAAATCAGCTGTTTGCCTGGCTGAGTGCAAATATCTAAAGTGATTTTAAACAGAATATAAAGCCTGTGTTATCTGTAGGTTAAGAAAGTGAGGGTGTAAGTTGTTTATCGGGGATAAATAATTGTCATTTGCCAGACAATTTCAGGTTTTTAGGCAATGAGTCAGGTTTAAGTTTTTCATCAGTGGTATTAGTCATAGGAATTTATTCAATATTTACGCATAAATCAGGCGAATTAACAATTATTGGCAATTAATATTTTTATAATTCCAAATTATTGATTTATAATGCTTACCTTGCCACCTAAACTGAGAAATATGAAGAAAAACAAGCCGGTTTCAAGTCTCAACAATAGAGTTATGCATTCAATTTCTGCAGAAATGTCAGCAAGCTGTGGTTCCATCAAAGGGAAATTTCCCGTTGTGATTGATGGAGGCCGGACAACTATTTATATTTCTGATAAAAGCCGCGAGGCTGAAATTATTGAAAGATATAGTATCCGGAAAGGACGTTAATATTCCATATCTTAAATTCCGCTGCATCCTTCCAGTGTAAATGAATTCTGTGGAACAAATTCTTTCATTTATTGCAACGCCTGAATAACGGTGAGGGGGCAATATTGTCCCCGATGTGCAAAAGGAGAGTGTATCAGATATCCAGATGAAACTTTTTTGATTCAGGTGACGTAAAAAAGTTGTCGCATTGAATATGCCCTGTTTCGACCTGACTTTGAGCTTACGGGCGAAAGACCAGTATGTTAAACCGGAAAGAAAAACCTTAGAGGTAAAGGCTGTTTCTCTGCTCTTTTAATCGTTCATCACTGATATAATCGTCGTAATCCATCAGCTTGTCAATCATTCCTTTGGGTCCTATTTCAATGATTCTGTTGCAAACGGTTTGGATAAACTCATGGTCGTGTGATGACATAAGGATGTTGCCTTTGAATTTAATGAGGGTGTTATTAAAGGCCTGAATTGATTCCAAATCAAGATGGTTGGTAGGGGTGTCGAGCAGCATTACATTGGCATTGCGGGTCATCATACGGGCAATCATGCAGCGCACTTTTTCTCCACCGGAAAGAACATTGGCTTTTTTATAAATTTCATCGCCTGAAAAAAGCATTTTACCTAAAAATCCCCTGAGGTAAAGCTCGGTGGTGTCGTTCGAAAATTGTGCGAGCCAATCAGTGATACTGATATCAGTTTTAAACAAATCTTCATATTCTAATGGAAGATAAGCCTTCAGGATAGTTTGTCCCCATTCAAAACTGCCGGTGTCTGCCTGCTCGTGACCTTTCAGAATTTCGAAAAGCATGGTCATAGCTCTGGTATCGCGCGACAGGAATACAATCTTATCATCTTTCATCACTGTAAAGTTGATGTCGCTGAACAGCTTGACTCCATTGAGACTTTTACTGAGGTTTTTAACTTCAAGGATGTTGTTTCCGGGTTCACGCTCAGGGGTGAAAATAATGCCCGGATATTTGCGGGTAGATGGTTTGATTTCTTCAATATTCAGCTTCTCAATCATTTTTTTACGACTGGTAGTCTGTTTCGATTTGGAAGCATTGGCACTAAAGCGGGCAATAAACTCCTGCAATTCCTTTTTTCGCTCCTCAGCCTTTTTGTTTTGTGTTTGCAGCTGTCTGAGTGCCAGCTGACTTGACTCGTACCAGAAAGTGTAATTGCCCGGGAAAAGCTGTATTTTATTATAATCAATGTCAACAATATGCGTACATATTGAATCTAAAAAGTGTCGGTCGTGTGAAACAACAAGCACTGTATTGTCAAAATTTGAGAGATAGTTTTCGAGCCAGTTCACGGTTTCAAGGTCGAGGTCGTTGGTTGGCTCGTCCAGTAAGAGGTTGTCTGGTTTGCCAAATAGTGCCTGTGCAAGCAAGACTTTAACTTTTACTTTACCATCCAGTTCACTCATAAGTTTTCCATGCAGATGTTCAGCTATGCCCAGTCCGCTAAGTAAACTTGCAGCATCGCTTTCGGCATTCCAGCCATCCATTTCAGCAAAAACTTCTTCCAGCTCAGCCGCTCTGATGCCATCACTTTCCGAAAAATCTGCTTTTGCATAAATAACATCCTTTTCGTGCATCACCGACCATAGTTTGGTGTGCCCCATTAACACTGTGTTGAGTACAGTATGTTCATCAAATTCAGAGTGATTCTGTTTGAGCACCGATAAACGTTCACCCGGGACCATGCTTACATTGCCTTTGGTATATTCCATTTCGCCCGACAGCATTTTAAGAAAAGTAGATTTTCCTGCGCCATTAGCCCCAATTATACCATAGCAATTGCCTGGTGTAAATTTTAAATTTACATCCTGAAACAATATCCTCTTGCCAAACTGAATACCCAGATCCGAAACTGTAATCATTTAATTTTGTGTTTGTTGTATTAAAAAATATCTCTTCATTAAAAGGGCTGCAAAGGTAGAACTAATAATTGGATTTTTATGGCATGAATTACAGTGTTGTTGAATGATTCTTCAGTGTGAAGGCTGAAGATTTGTTTTAAATTCCGGATTTGGTTGCTCATGTTTTTCATTTTATGAGGTTCCGGGACGATTTTTAGTTTTTCACAGGTTAGGCCTAAATGAATTTATTTTCATGTTCTTATATAAAGGTATAATGTAGTTTCTTAGTTTTGCCGGCAATATGCGCTACCTGATTGGAATAGATGATACAGATAACCTTGAGAGCAGGGGTACCGGCCATCGGGCACGAATGCTGGGGCTGCAACTCGATGAGAATGGGATATGCCGGTTGCACAGCATTACCCGTCATCAGTTGTTTGTAAGCCCGCTGATTCCTTATACTTCACACAACAGCTCGGCTTGCCTGATGGTGTCGGATGTCGGAAATAAACAACAACTGATTGATTATTGCCGCCGCTTTCTGTTGAGCGAAAGTGCTGAAGGCTCTGATGCCGGCCTTTGTATTGCTGCTTATGATTTGATTCATGATGACATTGTAAACTGGGGCAATCAGGCTAAAACCGTTGTACTCAAAATGGAGGATGCCATTGAAATTGCGCAGAA
Source organism: Lentimicrobiaceae bacterium (assembly GCA_020636745.1). NCBI lineage: Bacteria > Pseudomonadati > Bacteroidota > Bacteroidia > Bacteroidales > Lentimicrobiaceae > Lentimicrobiaceae bacterium. The sequence goes on from JACJXH010000010.1 coordinate 93,135, forward strand.
AAATGATGTTTATCTTGAAGGATTGACCGGTACCCGGTGTGGAATAATTGGATCTCTGGCAGCTGTTGGCTTGCGCAAGGAGGGCAACGACGGACGATTGCTTTGGATGCGTCATCTTCGCGAAACGCAGGGCATATTTACGATTGACCAAATTTTAGCTTTGATCAAGATTGAATCGGTGGTTGACATGGAAGGATTTCCTGTACCTCCCAATGCTATTGTCACGTTGAGCGATTGGTCAAGGCCCGTTATGATGAATAATAAAATAACTCTCATTTTACAAAAATACAGTTCCAATGAAGAAACCTATTACACCTGTGCTTCAAAAGAGTATATCAAGCATATTTCCGGATAAACGCGTTCAGACACTTGCCGGGATCTTCGTGCTGTTTTTGGTTGGAATGATGGCCATGCTGCTTCATGCAAAGCTGCGTGTGCCTTTGCACCTTCCTGGTAAGCAGGGCCTTTTGTTTATGTTTTTGATTGTAAGTTCATCCCTGATGTCAGGTTTCAGGTTTTCAACTCTTATTGCTACAACCGGTTCTGCTGCTTTGCTTTTAACAGGTTTTGGAGGGTTCAGCGATCCATTTATGCCGGTTTATTATGTTGTGCTGGGCGTGATGATGGATTTATTGCTTGACTCTTCCTCTTTATCATCCGGAAAAGCCTGGTTTATTGGTTTGGCCGGATCCTTGAGCTTTTCGGTAATTCCCCTAAGCAGGGCTTTGATAGCTTTTTTAACCGGACTACCATTCCCTTCATTGTTGAACGGGGTGGCATATCCCTGGTTAACACATCTGCTTTTTGGCTTTTTGGGAAGTTATTTGGCTGCCCTCGCTGTTAAATCAGCTGTGCCGGAAAAGTAAGAGGTATTCCGTAAAACATTTATTAACTGCTTTACCAGAGTTTGATTCCGTTTTTTAAACTATTCGAAATGAAAAAATATTCATATCGCTGTTTCAGATGTGCTGTTGGCTTTATTGTATCAGTTGTTGTTTTAACACTGGCAGTTGCCTGTAGTGATGAGTCTGCAACCGACAATGTTCCGGTTATTCAGTTGATTCCTGATAACGGATCGCTGATATCTGATACTACTTTGCCTCCCGGTGGCTCTGTACCTGTAACTATCCGTGCATTGGGAGGCGGAAGTAATATTACTTATTTCGGTATTCGCATGTTTGACGGAACAACACATTACGTGCTTGATTCAGGGATGAATGCAGCCAGCCTTAATTTTAACCAGATACTTTATAAAGGCAATAGCCCTGTTGAGGAATGGACATTCGTGATGATGAATCATGACCGTCAAAAGGCTTCAGTTACCCTGACAATTGGCAAAAAAAATGTGACCGGCTGGGGCGCCATTTCCACATTGGATCATCTGGAATTGGGGGCTCAGTCAAATATGACTGCTGGTGGTTTTCTTTCGATGCCAGCAGGCGAGGTGTACAATTATGCTCAGGCAGCTGCAAATCAGCCCGGCATTGATATGATTTATTATTACGGTGAATATGAGGCAACATTATCGTCGCCCGGCGAGAGTGATGCACCGGCCTACTTTCCTGATCTGGCTTCATGGTCTACGAAAAATGAAACCCGATATGATACAACTTCCCTGAGTGAACAGGATTTTTACCGGGCATTTAACGATAGTTTGCTGATTGTTTCCTACGAACCTGTCAATGGAAAACGCAAGGCTAAAAATCTTACAGCGGGTATGGTTGTCGCTTTTAGAACCCAATCAGGAAAAATTGGCCTGGCGTTTATTAAAAATGTAATACCAGGTGCCGAAGGGAAACTTGAATGCGCGGTTAAAATTCAGAAATAGTGAAAAGGAAGTCTGTAAATATATTCATGGTTTTGTTTCTGCTGGTTTTTTCAGAAACGGTGTTTGCTCAGTTTGCCATAGAAGGACAGGTTACTGACAGTCTCACAGGCAATCCGTTGCCAAACGTTAACATTACAATTGATGGTTTGAAAAGAGGGACTGTTTCAGGAGGTAATGGATTCTTTACGTTGACCAACCTGCCTGCCGGACGCATTAAACTGCATTTTACCCATATAGCCTGCCAAAGCAAAACCATCAGGATTGATTTACAGCGTTCATTGAATTTGGGCGTTATTCGCTTACTGGCTGAATCATATGAACTGAAGGATGTGTTTATCACAGCCGACAGGCTTGAACGGCGTGCTGAAGAAGTGCCGGCCTCCATGTATACGATTCCAGGGAAAATGGCTGAGGTTTATGCCGTAAACAATGCCGATGAAATGTTATTGATGATACCGGGTATACGTATTGATCGCGACCGGGGGATATTTTCAAAGAACTCAAGTATCAGTATGCGCGGATTGAACGGCAGTGCACGTACCCTTGTTTTGCTCGATGGAGCGCCCATTAATAAAGCTGATGGCGGTGGAATTAACTGGAGCAGAATAGACCCTGATGCCATTGAACGCATTGAGGTAATGAAAGGGCCCAATTCGACCATTTATGGTGGTAATGCAATGGGCGGAGTTGTAAATATTATCACTGCCCGCAATCCGGGTACTTTCAGGGCGCGATTGAAAACTTTTTATGGTACTTACAATACTTTTGGGGGGAATCTTTCGGCAAGTGGTGCAAATATTCATCAAAACAAAGGTTTTTTCTGGTCGGTTAACAGTTTTTACCGCAAGGGAGATGGTTATTTTGTGGTGGCAGAGCTGGAGCGCGACAGTCTTGATGCCAAAACTTATCTGGAGGAAACCGGAGCTTCATTCAGAGTGGGTTATCAGTTCACCGCCCAAAATTCAATAGAGGCAGAATATAATTATTATTGGGATAAGCGCGGCGATGGCACGTTTATTACTGAACCAGGTGGAAGTTATAATCAGTATCCTTCACATTTTCTGAGGGTAAAATATCAGGGAACGCTCAGCCGCTGGCAACTTAATGCCAATGGGTTTTACCAGTTGGAAAATTACCGTCGGCAAAATGAAACCATCAAGAAACAAACGGGCAAATACACGCTTTACGAAACTGATTCAAGGCGCGTTGATGCCGGCCTCTGGCTCACAGCTGCCTTGCCCATGAAAAACGGAAGCAGATTGACCACAGGCCTTGATGCAAAGGCAGGGTCGGTTGATGCCTCTGATATTTATTATACAGCTACTGACATTTTAACCAATAAAGGGAAAATGGATATGGGAGCTGCTTTTCTTCAGCTTGAAATGCCTGTAAACGGCACAAAACTAAGCTTTGAAGCCGGCTTAAGGGTAGATGGAGCCCGATTTCATCATGGAAGCTTTGTTATTGAAGACCCTACTTCCTTTTCTGCATTTATGGTTGAATATCCTTCTCAATTTCATGATACTGCATGGTTGGCTGTTAGTCCCCGACTGGCTCTTTTGTTTCATCAGTCACCGTCATTTAAGACTTACCTGAGTTTTGCTCATGGTTTCAGGGCTCCGACTCTTGATGATATGTGCCGCAATGGAAATATAACCAAGGGATTTAAAAAGGCCAACCCTTTGCTAGGCCCTGAAAATCTGAATAATTTTGAACTGGGTTACTCTGCAGGCGTAAATTCAAAGCTTAAAATTGCGCAAAGCGCCTTTGTTTCAGCCGGAAATGAATTCCAGTATTTTATTGCCAACGGTGATTCGGTTTATACCGGAGGAAATAACCTGAAACCAGTGATGCAGCGTCAGAATATCAGCAACGTAATGATTTATGGTACCGAAGTCAGTCTTTCATGGCAGCCATTCAATTCTTTGTCAGTTTTTGCAAATTATGCATGGAATCATGCTGAAATCCGCTCTTCCGAAAATAGCAATGGACGCAGTCTTGAAGGAAAACGACTGATGGAGGTGCCCGAGCATCAGGCATCCGGCGCAATTGAATGGCGCTATAAATGGTTTATGGCCGGGGCAAGCCTGGCCTATACCGGAAAGTTGTTTGCCGATGACGATAATCTGATTGTCAATCAGGCACGGACAGAAACCGGCGTCAGGGTATCAGCTAATTATCATGAAAGAATTTATCTCAGCCTGAGTATGCAGGATGTTTTAAACAACCGGTATACTGATAGCAAAGGCAATATTTCTCCGGGGAGGTTTATGATGTGCAGCATTATCTGGAAGTGGTTATAGTAAAAATGCAATAGCATTTTGAGCGTTTGCCTGTTTAGCAGTGCTGAACACAGCATTTTTTAAGGGAGGCGAAAATAATTATCGCCATGATTGCATGGGCTCTGTTTTTCCTGAGAATTCTTTTATTTACCTTTTTTACAGTTAGTTACAGCAACTGCCAGATGTGTTGCTTTTGCAGAGTCGTTTATTATCAGCGTTTGCTTGATTCAAAGTAAAGCTTTTGGGCGAAAGGGACTTATTCCTGCAATTAAAACTGACAGGTTTTTAAGTTTACTTCATTTAATTTGCTGGGATAGAAATGCATTTAAAGCAGTAGATTGAGCTTTTTCATGATGTCGAACAGTTGCTCTTTTTGAAATGGCTTTGATAGATAGTCGTTACAACCTTCAGAAAGAGCCCTTTCTTTTTCATTTTGCATAGCATAGGCTGTTTGTGCAATAATCGGTAGTCCGGCCCTGAACGAGCGGATTTCTTTGGTGGCTTCGTAGCCGTTCATAACAGGCATTTTAATGTCCATCAGAACTGCATTGATATCATAATTCCGGCGACATAAGTCAACCGCTTCTTTCCCGTTTTCAGCATGTATAAGCTCAATAGGAGTGCCACTCAGCAACTCTTTGATGTATTTGAAATTGATTTCTTCGTCTTCAACAACCAATAGCGTAAATTTTGTTTTAAATATCTTATCAGGCTCATGCAGTGTGTTTATTGCGCCTGATGGTAAAAATGGTTTATACGGGATGGTGAAATGAAAAACAGAACCTTTGTGCAATTCTGATTCAACCCATATTCTTCCGCCCAACAGTTGCAGATTGCCTTTACAGATGGCGAGTCCAAGTCCCATGCCTTCATAAAATTTGTTGATGTCAAGCTCGGGCTTGTGAAATCGCTCAAAAATTTTATCAAACATATCAGGGGCAATACCGATGCCTGTATCTTCAACAAAGAAATTTATCTCCTGATTGCGCAGCGCGTAGCCAAACTTTATTTCTCCTTTTTCTGTAAACTTTATTGCATTGCTAAGTAAATGATTCAGTACCTGCCTTATTTTCATTTCATCGGTCAGAATTATGTCATTTTCGCCTTTTTCCTCCGCGATAAGTGAAAGTGTGACGTTTTTATTCACCAAAGGTTTGTACAGGTTGTATGAATCAGCAAGCAGTTTGTTGAGGTCTGTTTTGTTTTCAAATGGTTTAATGTTACCTGTTTCAATCAATGAGATATCAAGAATCTCACTCACAACTTCAAGTAAGCGGTTTGAGCTGTTGACAACAACTTTCAGATATTCTTTCCGCTGTTCCGGGCTCAGTTCGTTGTCATTCAATAATTCTGCAAATCCAACAATGCCATTCATTGGTGTGCGTACTTCGTGTGAGATGTTTTGAAGGAATGCCGTTTTCAATTTGTCACTTTCAACTGCTTTTTTTTCGGCATTTCTGAGTTTTGTAAGGTGTAGCCGCAGATAAAAGAAAAAAAGCAGGGCCGTAGCGCTTACATAGAATAATCCTTTATAAGTTTGAGCTTTTGTCAGGTAATTGTGATCTTCAATGATGGAGTTCAGAAATGAATCGGAAAATGCTATCCATAAAAAACCAAGCATCAGATATATGCCAGTAAATTTATATTCAAAGCTGATTTTCTTCATCGTTGGATAGAGTTAACTGTTATTCATCAATGGTTCATTTTAATAAACAATGATAACGGGATTTTGCATTAATGCGTAACCATCAGAAGGTACAGTTCAGGAAAGGAGTATCAGCGTATTGTTGAGTCAGGTGGTGATTACACAAAAGAAACATATCAGACTATAAATATAAACAAAAAAACGGGAATTTCGATTAATTGGCTGATTTTCAAAAAAAACGCCATTGGCATCAGGCCAATGGCGTTTTTGGGGGCATGAATCAGGTGAGTTACTCAGTAAGCACAAAAGATGCTTCTTTAACATCTCGTGAATTTCCTCCGATAAATACTTTAAAATCGCCGGGTTCAGCTACATAATTAAGGTCGTAATTATAAAACTTCAGGTCATTTATATCAATGGTAAAGCTAACTTCCTTTGTTTCGCCTTTCTTGATCATAATCTTTCTGAAATCTTTAAGTTCTTTCACAGGCCGGGTTGTGGAGCCAACCATATCGCGTAAATAAAGCTGGACAACTTCCTGCCCGTCATAATCTCCTTTGTTGCTGACTTTTACTTTTACTTCAATGACTTCACCCGGTTTCATGCTGTTTTTGCTCAGCACCGGTTCGCTGTATTCAAAACGGGTATAACTCAGCCCGAATCCAAAAGGATACAGCGGGTCATTGGTCACATCCAGGTAATTGGAGCGGAATTTGGTAAACCATTGGCCGTCGGGGAGGGGGCGCCCCGTGTTTTTATGGTTGTAAAACAATGGAATTTGTCCGATGTTTTGAGGGAAGGTGGTCGTTAATTTGCCTGATGGGTTTTCATCTCCAAAAAGTACATCTGCCACAGCATGGCCGGTTTCGCTTCCGCCAAACCAAATATTGAGGATGGCAGGGATGTTTTCACTTTCCCATTTTAAAGCCAGAGGCCTTCCGGTGAGCAAAACCATTACGACAGGTTTTCCGGTTTTGAGCAGGGCCTTGAGCAGTTCCTGCTGATTTTCAGGAATACCAATGTCGGAGCGGCTTGAGCTTTCACCACTCATTTCGGCTGCTTCACCAACAACTGCTACAACTACATCTGATAATTGGGCAGCGTTAACGGCTTCGGCAATCATTTCTGATTCCGGACGATTATCCCGTCCGGCAGGCTTTCCAAACATGGTAGCTCTCTCTTCGAATGATGCATCGCCCGAAATATTGGCCCCTTTTGCATAATGAATCAGGTTGGCGCTACCCATGGCTTCGGCCAGGCCATCAAAGATTGAAACTGACTTTTCGAAATCGGCAGCAACAGTCCAGGTGCCCACCATGTTTACCCGGTTATTGGCAAGTGGCCCAACCAATGCAATTTTGGTGTTTTTTTTGAGCGGAAGTATGTTGTTTTCATTTTTGAGAAGAACAAAACTTTGAGCGGCTGTTTTTCTTGCCTGGGCACGATTGGCTTCACTTAAAATATCAGTTGCTCCTCTTTTTTCATCACAATAACGGTAGGGGTCATCAAAAAGGCCGAGTTTATACTTGGCTTCAAGCACGCGATGACAGGCTGCATCAATTTGTTGCATGTTGATTTTGCCTTCTTCCAGCGATTTTTTAAGGGTCGTAAGAAAACCTTCACCCACCATATCCATATCGATGCCTGCTTTTAAAGCCAGTGCTGATACTGTTTTCAGGTCGCCAAGGCCATGTTCAATCATTTCATTGATGCCGGTATAGTCTGTAACTACAAATCCGTCAAAACCCCATTGGGTTCTTAAAACATCTGTCATGAGCCATTTACTGGCAGTAGCGGGTATTCCGTCAACTTCATTGAATGAAGCCATTACACTTCCTGCGCCGGCGTCAACAGCAGCTTTGTATGGAGGGAAATATTCATTATACATTCTTTGGTGGCTCATGTCGACCGTATTGTAATCGCGGCCGGCTTCCGATGCACCATAAAGGGCGTAATGTTTAACACAAGCCATAATGGTATTGTTGGCTGATAAGTTCTGTCCCTGATATCCGCGTACCATGGCTTTGGCAATTTCACCACCCAAAAATGGATCTTCTCCACTTCCTTCAGCAATGCGTCCCCAGCGGGGATCGCGGCTGATGTCAACCATTGGAGAAAAAGTCCAGCAAATGCCATCAGCACTTACTTCTTTGGCTGCAATGCGTGCGCTTTCTTCAATCAATGCCATGTCCCATGAGCAGGATAGTCCTAATGGAATCGGAAAAACAGTCTGATATCCATGAATGACATCCATCCCAAAAATCAAAGGAATTTTTAAACGGCTTTCTTCCACAGCTACCCGCTGAACATTGCGGATTTTTTCGGCAGTTTTAATGTTGAATAATCCTCCAACCTTGCCTTCAATAATTTGTTTGCCAATGTTTGAATTAGCTGCCTGTCCGGTGGTAAAATCACCTGCACTTGGCAGATTCAGCTGCCCGAGCTTTTCGTCAAGCGTCATCTTTGACATCAGTTCGCCGATGAATTTATTCATTTTCACCTCATCAGTAAGTGGCTGAGCCATGGTTTTGATTGCAATAGCTGTTACCATGAGCAATATAAGGATGCTGACTTTTTTCATCATATTAGTTTGTGTTTGGTTTTTTGTGCGAAATGGACTGAATTTATTTTATTGATTTTTGGTCTGTCGGGGTACTTTCAAATCCAAGCTTCATAAGCCCATGCTGAACTTCAGGACAACTCATAAAGAGATTCCATAATAATCCGGATCTGTAATTTTCAATCATGACAATGATTGGGCCCTGATCGATGGCCAGGTGTGATTTGGCGTACCAATTTTTGGTTTCGTTGAAAGCGTCGGTAAAGCCATACTCACTCCATATTTTTGGTCCTAAATCATAGTAAAAATGACGTAATGCCTTCATGGAGTATTCGGGGGTGTAGGGGAAAGCCGAGAGTGCAGCAGTGGGTGAAATTACGCCAAGGTCATTGTCAGGAGAATGGGCATTGTAGCCTTCGTGATTGTCGCTGGCTGTGAGTCCCCAGCAGTTTTCGCCATAGCCTTTGAATTTACCCGGGTTTTCGATGCAGTGTGCCCGGTTAATAAGTGTGTGATTTCTGTTTTGTTCCCAGTAGTCTGCATATCTGTCTTTAAGCCCGTGGGGGTTTAATCCCAGAAATGAATAGTGGGAGAAGAAAAGTGGCCCGCCAAAATCAAATCCCAGCGGTAGTTTAATGCCATAAAATTCTTTTCCATTTTTAAAAAAGTTGCTTTGAGCCCATCCGCGGTGATAAACTGCTGCACTGACCGGATAGCGCTCACTGCTTGCAGCCAGCACGTACATGATTAAACATTCATTGTATCCTCTAACCGGAAAATTCATGGCCCAGTCGTTGTTGGGACTCCAGTGCCAGTAAAGCACTTCTTCGCCACCCCTGGTAAACCAGCTCCATTCCACATCATTCCATAGTGAATTGATGCGGTTGCGTAATTCCGATTCAAGTGGGGTTTGCTGATTGAAATACTGACGGGCAGCCAGTAAACCCTGAAAAAGAAAGGAAGTTTCAACCAAATCGGCTCCATCGTCTTTGCGGCTGAAAGGGATGGTTTTGCCGGTTGTACCATTCAGCCAATGAGGGAATGCACCGTGGTAAGCATCAGCTTTGGACAAAAATTTGACTATTTTCAGCAGGAATCTGGTTGCCGTGTCACGGCTTATCCACCCCCGGTTAACAGCCACAACGGTGGCCATAATGCCAAATCCGGTGCCTCCCGATGTAACTACCTCGTCGCCATAATCATAGGCAATGTTGCTTCTTTCGCGCGCCATTCCACTTACGGGATGAGCAAAATCCCAGAAATACCGGAATGTTTGTCGCTGAACTACATCTAAAAGTGCTGAATCGGAAAGCCCTGTAATAATGCCAACAGGTGGTATCCGGTTATCATGAGGCTTGAGAGCTGTTTTCTTTTGTGCAAAACAGCTGCTAATAACAGTTAATGTTAAAAGTGTGAGAATGATTTTTTTCATCATGCTATTTTTTTGACACCCTGGGATTTTGTGGTTTTAAAGCTTTGTTGTTAAACGCTTTAATCTGTGATTTTGATTGTGTGAAGTGTATTTTTTCAAGGTGTGAAAGTAACACTAAGTTCGCATTTTTGCAAATACTTGCGTCATAATAGTTGCAATTTTGCACTATCTGATTAAAGGCTTGTTTACAGCATTTAAAAAAGCCTGTTGACCCGTTTGTTGCGGGGAAAAAAGTTCAGAAATGATTGACGTGAAACAAACCTACCTGCCGAAATTAAACCTGATGAGGAAAGGATATTCTTCATCTTCTGGATTTGCAACAGCAGCAGCCTGAAGGCCTTGCAGAAAGCCTTTGCGGTTGCCGCTCAAATCCTGATAAAAGCCTTCTGTAGCCAGTTGATTGCCTTTGATAAACTTATCCATCAAAGGCTGGTCGGGAATGTTGTAAAATACTCGATTTAAACTGCAGCGGTTTTTGTTGAGGTAATCAAGATTGGCTGTGAGGTTGATGGCGTCAAAAGATGATAACTTGAAAAACTCCGCGTAAGGTTGGTTGTCTGTATTGATTTTTGTCCCTGCCGGGAATTTCTCTATCTGAGCACTGTCAAGAACCATACAGGCAGCTACATGATAAGGATTATTATAAAAATATGGGTCGGTAACCGATTGGCTGATATTGTCACTCCATTGCTCAAAATCAATTTTCAAAGGGCCATTGCACCCGAGTAAAATAGCGTGGTAATGTCCCAGCCAGATAGTTGAATTGGGGAACACAGAATGAAACGTTTTGATGATGCCCAAAAAGTCGGCAGGAAGTAGTTTGTGCAGGGGCATGTATTGCGAAACCATCCCGCCCTGATTCAGATGTGCCTTGCACAGCTCGAAATATTCCTTTGTGTATAAGTTGCCCGAGCCCAGAATCGGGTGTGTAGGGTCGCTGGATATCAGGTCGTATTTTTTATCGGTTGATTGTAAGAAGTGTCTTCCGTCTCCGGTTTTTACTTTTAAACGTTTGTCGTTCTGTATGTTGTTATTGAGCCCCTGATAATAATGGGCAGCATCTTTGAGTCCTGCAACCAGTTCAATGCAGTCGATAGATTCAACTTCGGGATGTGAGGCGATGGCAGAGGTGGTTACCCCGATTCCAAACCCAACAACAAGGGCGTTTTTGCATTGCAGTCCGCTATAAAAAGGCAGATGCCCCACCATTTTTACAACTTTAATGGCATCGTAACTTGATCCGATAACGGCGCTGTTGTTCACATAGGTTGATAATACCGTGTTGTTTCCCGAAGTCTCTTTTCCAACAACATAAGTGCCTTCAACTGTTTCCTTATAAGCGAGAATTTCTTTTTCGTAGCGCGAGAAGGAAGGCGGAAGAATATAAATCTGAGGATTGATTATCAGAATGATGAAGATGATAACAGCAGCAACAGGAATAGTTATGTTGAGCAGGCCTTTTGCCTTTACAGAAGTGGCTTTTCTCAACATTAAAAAAACCATGACGAGCAGGAAAAGAATGAAGAAAATGATAGAAAGCCCTGCTCCCCAAACGGGTATAGCCAGGTAGGCAGCGAGCAGTGGACCTGCAATGCTTCCTGCTGTATTTGAAAGAAGGATACTTCCTATGCTGCTCCCTATTTCGCGGTAATTTTGCGCATGCATGGTACAGGCAAGCGGAAATGCATAACCAGAAAGGAAAGTAACCGGTATGATAACCAACAGGGCCGAAATGACAGGAATTACAATTATTCTGAGAAAATAAGCTTCCTGTTTGCCCGCGATGGGGAATAATATCAGTTCGGGCAAATTCACCATGATCAGGAATCCGGCCAAAACGGCCAAAACGGTATAAATCATTAATTTAATCAGCAACCAGCTGTTGTTCGTCGATGAGTTGCTCTTTTTAGAATAAAACCAACTTCCGGCAAATAAACCAAGAATTACCATGGATGCAATCAGCGAAAAAGTATAGCTGGTATTGGTCATGTAGATTCTGAAAATGCGGAACCAGATGACCTGTAAGCCTATGACTGTAAATCCAAATGCGAAAGTAGCCAGCAGAGGTATAAAACGGGACTCTGCAATTACCTCTGTTTTGCCAGGTTTTTTTAATGGTTTTGCATGGGTTTTCTGGTCAGGTTGCTGCAAGGGATCATTATCATGAATGGCTGGAGGCAATTTCATGATGAAAAGAAATGCAGCCAGCATAAGATTGATGATAACTGCAATAAATACGGTGCTTTGCTGGCCCAAAAAGCCGATGAGGACAAAGCCGGTTATCAGGCCTCCCAAAGTGCTTCCCATGGTTTCATAGGCATAAATGCGCCCCATCATGCTGGCTATCTCAGCATTAGCGTTGATTATAATGGTGGAAGCCACCGGCAAAATACCTCCCATGAAAAATGCCGGAATAAAAAGAAGCAGCAAGGCAATGATATATACCAGCGCACTTGTAACCGACGAAGTAAGGCCTGCCTGTTGTAATCCAGGGTAAAGTTGGGGCAGCAAATGGCTGAACAGAAAGTAATTGATAATTCCGAAGGCGCCAACTACCAGCATTTGTATGATAAGTAACGAAAGCAGCTTTGAATTTGTTACTGATTTTTTACCCCAGAAGAAGGCACCTGCACCAAATCCGGCCATAAATGCCATCAAGACAATAGTTGAGGCCGAAACCGTTGCGCCAAGCAGTAAAGCAAGCATTCTGAACCAGCTGACCTCATATATGAGAAAGCTAAACCCTGAAAAAAATACGATGACCAAATAGGGGAGCAGGCGGTTGTTTTTATTCTTCATAGGTATGGTCAGGGGGGGCTCGTTTTTATGTTTTTCCGGTTTAATTTGATGATTCTGTCGTATTAAAAATGTCATTGTCAAAATGTTGCATTTGGCTTTTTGCTGATTTTGAGAATGCCGGAAACCTGATTTGTTTTTATCTGTTGCCTGCAAATTTACAAAGTAAACCCGATACAGGTTTAACTTTGAAATATTCGGGCTGTTTTTATTCAAAAAAGCAGTCGGGCTTTGTTTATTAATCTGTGAATCATTGTAATGCAAAATAATAGTGGCTTACGCTTTTACCACGCATGTAATCTTTCTGTTTCAAAACATTGATTATTAAAGTACATCAAAAGGGTTAGCATCGTGCAGGCAAATGCCAGTTGCCAGCTGCTAGGAATTAAAAAATTCGTGATGAGGATGATCAATGGAGAATATTTATGTCGTTTCTTTAGCATACTTTCTGAAAATTTCAGCCAGAACTTCCTGCTTCAGCGGTTTGGTTATGTAATCGTTACAACCTGCTTCCAGGGCAAGTTCCTTGTCGCCAACAAGCGCATAAGCCGTTTGGGCAATGATAATGATTTCGCGGTTAAATTGCCTGATTTGACGGGTCGCGTCAAGTCCGCTCAAACCGGGCATTCTCACGTCAATAAAAATCATATCAAACACCTCACCGTTTCGAAGCAATTCAATCGCTTTTATGCCGCTTTCAGCTTTTGTAACCGAGTTGGTGTATTTGCCAACCAATGTTGAGATAAGTCTGAGAGATATTTCATCATCATCTACTACCAGTATTTTGAGAAAATTTGTTTCCTGATTTGGGAATTCTTTAACTGCTGTCTGATTTACGTTTGACGTAATCTCAGGGATTGGTTTGTAAGGAACTGTGAAGTAAAATTGAGAGCCAACTCCTTCCTCTGATATCACATAAATCTGACCTCCAAGCATTTCAACATAAGCCTTGGCAATAGATAATCCCAACCCGGCTCCTTCGTAAAAACTTGAAGTTGAATAGTCGGCCTGCACAAATCTTTCAAATATGGCATGTTGCTTATAAGTTGGAATACCAATGCCCTGGTCCTTGATAAAGAATTTAAGAAATTCATTTTCAATGGTATAACCGAATTCAATCAGGCCTTTATTTGAATATTTTATGGCATTTTTTAACAGATTGGTGAGTATGGCGTAAATTTTTTCCTTATCGGAAGCTATCAGGCAATTGTTATCACTCAGTTCTGTCGCAAATTCAATTCGCAAACCTTTTGCTTCAGCTTCCGGTTTGAAAAAGTTATAAAGAAATTTTACCTGTTCATTTACATTTACGGCTGAAACCTGTGTTTTTATTAATCCCGATTCAACTTTTGAAATTTCAATCAGGTCGTTGATGATGTTGAGCATGCGGGCACCACTCTTATTGATGATTTCCAGGTACTCTTTTATCTCTTCACTGGTAAGATCGGGGTTTTGAAGAAGCTCGGCAAAGCCAAGAATGCCATTCATGGGTGTGCGTATTTCATGGCTCATATTGGCCAGAAAAGCAGATTTGAGCCGCTCACTTTCTTCCGCTTTCTCCTTGGCTTCTATCAGCTCCTGGTTCATTTTCCGGTATTTGCGGATGTGATCTCTGATAATTCTGTTCTTTTTTACCAGATTGAGTTCATATTGCTTTCGTTGGGTGACATTAACCCCCAGGCAGGCAATTCCGGTAACTTCATTGTCAATGTCAGTTAGCTTGACCAGATTCCAGTTAATGGTGAGTTTTTCTTTGTTTTTTTTGTAAATATCATGTTCGAAAAAATGAATAACCTCATTGCCTTGAATGATACCGTGAAATTTTTCAATGATGGTTTCCTTGCCTTGTTCTGGTAAAAATAGGTTAAACCAGTTCTGGTTCTCAATTTCAGCTGTTTGATAACCAGATATTTCGAGCAGTTGCTGATTACAGAAAGTAATGTTTCCCTGTGTATTTACAATAAGTGTCAGTAAGTTGGAGCTTTTTAAAATTTCAGAGAACCGCCGTTCTGACTCAAGCAGATGTTCTTTTATCCTTTTGTTTTGCCAATTTTGTAATTGCTTTAACATGAGTTTCCCGAGAAGCACATTGGCAGGGATATAAACGATAACAATAGGAATCGCTAAGGCTTTTAAGGTGGAAATGCTTAAATCACCAGGCAATAACAGAGTGCAGGCCAGCATGAACATATGAACCAGCGTTCCCATTGCAAGCAACTCCAGCAGACTGTTACGTTGACTCCAGTCAGGTCTGAATTTTTTCCAGAGAATGCCGGTTAATCCGGCTGTAAGAATTACAGTAATACCCATCCACACGCCATCACCTCCCATTGTCCATCTGAAAGCGATGTCTATAGCCATCGCAGTCAACGTTGGTAATGCGCCAAAGAATAAACCGGAGATACTTATCATTACCGAACGGGTGTCAAATACTGTTCCTGGTAATAATTCCCATGGAGATAGCATCAGCACAATGCCGATACTCCCAATAATGACCCCAACCATGATTTTGAAAAGCGGGTTTTGAAAAGCTTTTCGTGTTATCCATAAATTGTCGTAGAGCATACTGAACGACAGTAATATGGCTGTATTTTGTAAAAGTCCAATGATAAATGAGCCACTCATGGCGCGAGATTCATAAGGTGTATAAATAGTCCCGGATGCCTTTTTCTTCAAAAGAATCAGGTAAAAGTAATAAATTGGTGATATCAAATTCAGAAATAGCGAAAATGTACTGAATTATTGTTTGTTAGAACAGTTTTTCTCAGTTGTCCGGTAAAAATCTGGATGAAGCCAAACAATTTTTCAGACTTCTGTAATGTGCTGCATTTTTTAAAAATCAGGAAATAGCATGGCTAAAGGCCCCGGATTTTACATGGCCGGCATTGCTATTAGATGGGTATGACTTTTGAAAAATAAAGCGTATTAGAATTTTGTTTATTGATGATTATGTAATTACGTAATTGACAGGGGCTTATGGAATAATAATAGTTGTTTAATAATGTTCTGGTTTTTAGGTGCTGTTTTCTTAAAGCTCAACAGGAAGCTGCATGTTAATTGCGACTTCCTGCTGGACTTTAAAGTGAGAATGGAATTTTACACTGTTGAGATTGCCGGATTTTTTATCAGGCAAAACAAAAAAATAACCTGAGATATTCTATGATGCAACCAGGGCTTTGGCAGTGCAGTCTATAACTATGTTTAAGCAAAAGGATAATCTGTATATCCTTTCTCACCGGGGGTATAGAATGTGCTGAAGTCAGGCTCCTGTAGTGGTAAATTATTTGCAAATCTATGGTCAAGATCCGGGTTTGAAAGATAATTGCGGCCAAACGCTGCTAATTCTGCTTTCCCTTCGGTGAGCAATGTTTCTGCTGCAGTTTTATCAAGCCCGCCGCTGCCAATTATAACACCTCCAAAGGCTTTTCTGATACCGGTTTTTACTGTTTCGGTGACGGGAGGAGCGCCCATAGAAGCATGATCTACAATGTGAACATAAGCAAGCTTGAGTTTGCCTAATTCACCAGCCAGATAAAGGTAAGTTTCTTCAACATCATCGAAGACAATAGTTCCGTTAAACACACCGTATGGCGATAGCCGTATGGCTGTTCGGTCACTTCCAATGGCATCAGCAACTCTTCGGGCCGTTTCAATGGCAAAACGGCTTCTGTTTGCAATCGATCCCCCATAATTGTCGTTGCGTTGGTTTGAAGCAGGATTAATAAATTGGTCGACTAAATATCCGTTAGCGCCATGTATCTCTACGCCATCAAACCCGGCTTTTATGGCGTTTTTGGCAGCATCAGTAAACTCTTGTTGTGCTTGTTGTATGTCTGCCGTTGACATTGCTTTTGGCACAGGGTAAGGTTGCATTCCTTTTGAATCTGTCCACATCTGGTCTTGCAGTGCAATAGCTGATGGTGCCACAATGGTTGCTCCGGGCTCCATGTTTTCAGGATGTGAAACGCGACCTGTATGCATCAATTGGATAAAAATCTTGCTTCCGGCTGCGTGAACAGCGTCAGTTACTTTCTTCCAGCCTTCAATCTGAGCATCATTGTATATTCCCGGAATACGCGGGTATCCCAGTCCGTTGGCTGAAGGCGCTGTCCCTTCGGTTATTATCAGTCCGGCCCCTGACCGTTGGCGATAATATTCGGCCATTAATTGGTTAGGTATATTTCCGATGGCGCGTGAACGGGTCATAGGAGCCATCACCATCCGGTTTTTTAATGCAATTTTTCCAAGTTTATATGGTTCAAATAGTTTCATGGTTGTTTTGTTGAATTTAGAATTTATTCTTTACCATCTTAAACAGGATAAAATGAACTTTGTTTTTAACGCCATTGGTGTAATTGCCGTTTACGGATGCAAAAAAAGAGGGATGCGAATTTCGCATCCCTCTTTTAAAAGCTTTTATGTCCGATTTTAATTGGAGGCTTTCCATTTGTGGTAGGCATCGAGCAAACTCAACGAAGTTTCATCGGGGACAGTGACTGAAGTGGTTACATTCATTTTCTTACTACCTGCCGGCCAGAAAACCACCGGCATAAAATCATTTCCATAAGAACCATTGGAGCTGATATGGGTTTCTGAGTCATAAGCCGCACTAATGCACATCATGATTGGACTTTTCTTGTCATATTGATAAAGCCTTGCTGACGATAAATCGGCAAAATCCAGACTTACTTCACCGCAAAGCTGGTTATTGTCTTCGAAGAGCCTGGTTTTAATGTTGGTTGCTCCCGGATAATCCTGAAGAATCTGATCTCCGTTGATATATTTATCGAGCAGTTCCTGAAAGTCGGCAGTGGTAACATCCTGCCCGTCATCCATTACCGATAGGATGTTGATGTAGCGAATGGTCAACCTGCCAGAGTTTTCACCAGTCAGCTCAAAGTTGTACTCTTTTTTTTCTACTGTTAGACATGAAGACATCATGACAGCAAATAAAACAATTATAATCAAAAAGATGCTTTTCGAAGTTCTCATACACTACTGATGTTTTGTTGTGCTTCAAAGATAATGCAATTATGAATACCTGTACCTTTGCCTGAAATTTCTGTGAAAATCAAAATAAAATCAGCACAATGAAAATCTCAGTTGAATTAAGTTATTATCCGTTAAACGAACAGTTTAAACCTGCAATCAAAGGTTTTATAGCTGCATTAAATACAAATACAAACCTGGTGGTTCGCACCAATACTATGGCTACGCAGGTTTTTGGCGAATTTGATGAGGTGATGGCAACCATTCAAAGGTGTATGAAGGATGCTTTTGAACTGCCCCATTCAGTTTTTGTGATGAAGGTGATCAACGCCGACCTCAGGGATTAAATGATTTTTATGCGGCTGACAGTCATTCTGCCCATTTTTATTTCGCATTGAATATTGCCCGTTGTCTTGTTTGCTGAAAGCAGGTTACAAACCGGGGTTGTTACTTTTATTTGTTTATTTATTACTTGTATATGTCTGATTTCTGGATCACTTTTCTGTCAAATTTAAGCGATACAACCTGGCTTGAAGCGCTGGCTGTAATTTTGGGAATTGCCAGTGTGTGGTATGCCCGCCGTGAACATATTCTGGTTTATCCAACCGGAATTGTAAGCGTTCTGGTATATGTTTACATTTGTTTCAATACCCGCCTTTACGCTGATGCCGGGATTAACTTATTCTATTTTTTTATGAGTGTGTATGGCTGGTACAACTGGACAAAAGTGGGTGCAACAAATGAAATCCTGAAAATTTCCGCCAATACTTTGATTCAGCAATGGTTTGGCGTTGTTTTTACTTTTATTTCCTATTGGTCTATTCTGGGCTTAATATGGTTGTTTAACCGTAACGACACCGTGTACATGCATTCATGGGTTCCATGGATTGATTCCTTTACAACTGCCGTTTTTCTGAATGCCATGTTGCTGATGGCCCGTAAAAAAATTGAAAACTGGACATACTGGATTATTGGAAATGTAGTTTCCATACCGATGTATTTCATAAAAGGTTTGGTTTTTACAAGCTTTCAATATGTGGTTTTTCTGGTGCTTGCCATCATGGGTTTAATGGAGTGGCGCAAACGGCTGCTTGAACAAAAATCAATGTCATGTTAAAGCGTATTTCTGTTACGGGGCCTGAATCAACAGGTAAGTCATGGCTGGCAGCCGGCCTTGCTTCAGCTTTTAATGAGCCATGGGTGCCTGAATTTGCGCGCGAATTTCTGGTTAACATCAACCGTCCCTATACCTTTGACGATATTCTGTTCATTGCAAAAGCTCAGTTGGAGGATGAAAATAAACATGCTGCATTGGCCAAAGAATGGCTTTTTTGTGATACTGATTTTTTGGTGACCACCATCTGGTGCAAAGTGAAGTTTGGCAAAACTCATCCGTGGATAGACAAAATGGCTGATACACATCGCTACGATCATTATTTGCTCTGTAATACTGATCTTCCCTGGGAGGCTGACCCATTGCGCGAACATCCAGATTTTAGAGATGAACTTTTTAAAATGTATCAAGCTGAGCTGGAAAGCCGCCATTTTCCTTTTTCGATTATTTCCGGAAAAGGCCAGGACAGACTGAAAAATGCCCTGCAGTCACTTCAGTTATTGTCCTTTTGATTTTTGGATAAGCATTACAGGACGTAAAACAGGTAGACGTGTTTTGCAGTTATAAACAAAGGTCTCCTTTTGACATAGAGTATTGTCAATGGCGTTTTTGTTCTCTGCGGCCTGTGTTTTGAGGAAAGAGGATGATTGACAATAACAAAGTTATTTGATGGCCTGCCGCATTTTACCGGAAGGTTTTCATAAATTTGACCAGCTTATAACTGTAGCCATACTGCTTTTTTACTGAACAGTATAAACCTGAAAAAAATGATTTATGTATAAACTCAGAATTAAATTGCTGGCATTCAATGGCGCAGCAGATGCTGTATATTTTAATGCTGCAAACAGGATAGAGAAACTGATTTCGACTGATAAATATGAAGTGGTAGAAAAAGATCCGGATGTGCTTTTCTTTCTTTCCGGGGGCTCAGAGCAATTGGCGGTTAATCATGTGGCACCCGGTCATTTTTATGTACTTGTCGGCTCGAAGCACGATAACTCTTATGCTTCAGCCACTGAGGTCAAGGCATATCTGAATCAAATGAACATATTGTCCTTGCTGCTTGATGAAGAGGATTCCATGACATCTGCGTTACTTGATGATTTTTTTGCAGTTCGATTGGCTCTGAATAATCTGAAAGGGAAAAAGCTGGGGCTTATTGGGAAAGTTTCAGATTGGCTGATTTCATCTTCGGTGCCTGCCGGCTTGCTTGAAACCACTTTCGGTATTCAACTGGATGTCATTCCCTGGAGTGAGTTGAGCCATTTTTCTGAATATGAAGCGTCAGAAGCATTTCTAGCTTCTTTTCAGCATACTGAAGGATTTAATCTTTCTGATACCGCAAAAGTTTATGCATTACTGGCTGATATAGTTCAGAAATGGCAGCTTGATGCCATGACAGTTGAGTGTTTCCCATTGGTACGCAAAGATGGTGTTACAGCCTGTTTGCCCCTGGCAAAGTTTAATGATGAAGGGCTGCCGGCCGGTTGCGAAGGCGATTTGACAGCAATTGCCGGTATGATGCTTTGTAAAGAGTTAACCGGTATTGTCCCCTGGATTGCCAATGTCAATAAAATTAATGAGGAAGCATGCTTGTTTTCACATTGCACCATAGCGCTCGGATTGGTGAATGATTTTAAAATAAACACGCACTTCGAAACAGGGGAGGGTACGGCTATTGAAGGTGATTTTAAAGGAGATTTTGCCACAATTTTCCGCTTTGATCAGCATTTTCGTAAAGCATTTATTGCAACATCAAATATAATTGCCAGGCCTCAGTTGCCAACAGCTTGTCGCACACAGATTGAGGCAAAGCTTAGCGCAAATGACGTGAAAATACTCAAAGAAAATCCGCTTGGCAACCATCATCTTATTTTTCCGGGTGATTGCAAGCGTCAGTTGCAGCTTTGTTGCACAGTACTGGGAATCGAAGTCCTGCAATAATGTTCCGCCGTTAAACTGTTTCGGGACAGCGCATTTGAACTTAAGTTTAAGTGCCGCAATTCTTTTGCAGAAAACAGGCTCATGCCGATAATAAAATGTTGGGGCAGGCTTGAAACATTTTATTTCTGAAAGAGTTAATTAACTCACTGAAGAATTTTGTTTTTCTTGCTTCAGAAGTGGAAATTATTGGATTGTAACTGACTATAATATATGCTTAACAAAATTCATCATATTGCCATTATTTGCACTGATTATGAGGTCTCCAAGCGGTTTTATACTGATATTCTCGGGCTGCAAATTGTAAAGGAGACCTATCGTAAAGAAAGGAAATCTTACAAATTGGATCTTGCGCTCAACGGGAATTATGTGATTGAGTTGTTTTCTTTTCCCGATCCGCCGCCAAGGGTATCGCGACCCGAAGCTGCCGGACTGCGGCATTTGGCATTTGAAGTTGATAATATCTATGATGTAATCAATCATCTGGCAACACACAATATTGTTACTGAACCTGTCAGAACAGATGAAATTACTGGCAAACGGTTTACATTCACCGCTGATCCCGACGACCTGCCGATAGAATTTTACGAGAAATGAAACAAGGTTTTTTAAATCGTAACTTGTTAAAACATTAAAAACATGCCGAAACTTTTTTCACCGCTCAGGATAAAGGATGTAACTTTCAGAAACAGGATAGGCATTTCGCCCATGTGCATGTATTCAGCCATTGATGGTTTTGCCAACGACTGGCATTTGGTTCACCTCGGAAGCCGTGCAACCGGCGGTGCTGCATTGATTATACAGGAGGCAACAGCCGTTTCACCTGAGGGGCGGATTTCTCCCGGAGATCTGGGGCTTTATCTTGATGAGCAGATTGAAATGTTGCAACGTATCAACAGCTTTATTCATCAGCAAGGAGCTGTGGCCGGAGTCCAGCTCGCCCATGCCGGGCGCAAAGCCGGATGTGCCCGCTCGTGGGATGGTGGAAAACAACTGGCAAAAGAGGATGGAGGCTGGACTACGGTGGCTCCTTCTGCTCTGCCTTTTTTGCCTGACGACATGGCGCCTTTGGCTCTGGATGAAGCAGGAATACGAAAAGTGATTCTTGATTTTAAAATGGCCGCTTCCCGTTCGCTTAAAGCAGGCTTCAAAGTGTTGGAGATTCATGCAGCCCACGGTTATCTCATTCATCAGTTTTTGTCGCCCCTGAGCAATGTGCGAACTGATAATTATGGTGGAAGCTTTGAAAACAGAATACGCCTGCTGCTCGAAGTTGTTGCTGCCATTCGCGAAGTGTGGCCTTCTCAACTGCCATTATTTGTGCGCTTATCGGCTACCGATTGGGTTGATGGCGGATGGAGTGTGGATGAAACGGTTCAGTTATCCGGTATTCTTAAACAACAAGGTGTTGACCTGATTGATGCATCTTCAGGGGGAATGGTTGCCCATGCAAAAATTCCGCTAAGTCCTGGTTATCAGGTTCCTTTTGCTGAACGAATAAAGAATGAAACAGGAATTTTGACAGGTGCTGTTGGCCTGATTACACAAGCCCGGCAAGCCGAAGAAATTCTGCAAATGAATCAGGCCGATTTAATACTTATTGGGCGGGAATCTCTCAGAAATCCGAATTTTGTTTTAAATGCTGCAAAAATACTGGGAGTTGATGTAGATTGGCCCCTGCCTTATCTGCGGGCAAAATAAGGGCTGAATTTCCGCCGGCTTTTGACAGCTTACGCTTAAACCCAGTGTGCAGTCAATAGGTTGCTGTTGCCATGATTTTTTGGGTTCTGGTGAATTTTATTTCATTTGCTTCATTTTGTTCAGGCATTCTTCATTCTTCAATCATTTTCATGACCTTTGCATACTGAGCAGATGAAAATATTAAAGACCGTGAAAGTATTCAGGAAAGCTATCCCTACCGGCAAATGGTCATTACGTGGCCTGTTTATGGCATGCGGGTTTGTACTTTTTTTTCTGCTTTTTATTTTATTCGATGCATTGTTCCCCTTCAGAGCCGATAAAATTCAATATTCGCAGGTGATATATGCCGCTGACAGCAGCCTGCTGCACGCTTTTCTAAGTGCTGATCATAAGTGGCGTTTGTATGCACGTCATGATGAAATTACGCCTGATTTGCGAAAGTCCATCATTTTTAAGGAAGATCGTTACTTTAAATATCATCCGGGGTTTAACCCTTTGGCGATGGTCAGGGCTGCATTTTACAATCTGGCCACTGGCCGCCGCACTTCGGGGGCTTCTACCATAACGATGCAGTTGGCGCGTTTAATCAAACCGGCACCCCGTACTTACAAGAATAAATTGCGTGAAGTGTTCAGAGCCATGCAGCTTGAATGGCATTATTCAAAATCGGAAATTCTTCAAATGTACCTCAACCTGCTTCCTTTTGGCGGAAATATTGAAGGGGTAAAATCAGCCTCGATGATATATTTTGGACAGGAAACCGGCGAATTAAGTCTTGCGCAGGTGGTTATGCTCACTGTAATTCCTAATAATCCCAATGCGCTGCGGCCTGGCAAAAGTTATGACAAGCTGAAAGCAAGAAGAAATTTTTGGCTTTCAAAAATGGCAGAAGAAGGCTTGTTTGAAAAAGCAGATACAGATGATGCCATTGCAGAGCCTTTCGACAGACAGAGGTTTGCCATTCCGGCTAATGCACCTCATCTTTCGTATCGGTTAAAAAATGTGGTTTCAGGTAAAAATGGTGTAATGACCACCATTCAGCCTGAATTGCAGAATAAGGTTGAAAATCTGGTAAGCAATCACGTCAGGCTTTTGCGCTCAATGCAAATTACCAATGCCGCTGTGCTGGTTGTAAATAATCATACACTTGAAGTGGAGGCCTATGTTGGTTCAGCCGGTTTTTATGATGATTTGTATCAGGGGCAGGTTGATGGTATCTCAGCGTTGCGCTCGCCTGGCTCCACCTTAAAACCTTTGCTGTATGCATTGGCTTTTGACAGGGGATTGATTACGCCCAGGACAGTAGTAACTGATGTTCCTTCCAATTTTAATGGTTATCGTCCCGAGAACTATGATGAAACCTATCGTGGAAAAATTACCATCGAACAGGCCCTGGCGCTTTCGTTAAATGTACCCGCAGTAAATCTGCTCGACAGAATGGGCAATGAGCCTTTTTTGGATGCGCTCTCAAAGTCTGATTTCAAATGGATTACCCGTAACCGTCAAAAACTGGGCTTGTCGGTAATACTCGGAGGGTGTGGTACTACTCTTCAGGAGCTTACGGCCTTGTTTGCATCGTTTGCCAACAAAGGAGTATATCATCCTTTAAAATTTATCAAAAGTGAAAAAGCTTCTTTTTCCGATACATTGTGCTCACAGGGAGCTGCTTATATGATTTCGCAGATTTTAACCGGCCTGAAACGCCCTGACTTGCCTCAACAATACACACAATCAGCAGATTTGCCTCAGATTGCCTGGAAAACAGGCACTTCCTATGGCAGGCGCGACGGATGGGCTATAGGTTATAACCGCGATTATACAGTGGGCGTTTGGACCGGTAATTTTCGTGGAAATGGTATACCTGAGCTCAATGGTACCGATTGTGCAGTACCACTCTTGTTTAATATCTTCAGAGCTATTAGCCCTCAAAACAAGTCAGACTGGTTTGTGCCGCCTGCCAGTCTGGATTTCAGGCTGGTGTGTTCCGAAACCGGAATGCCTCCCGATACCTTTTGCCATCAGTTGGTTATGGATTACTTTTTGCCGGGTATTTCTCCTTCAGTCAGGTGTAATCATTTGCAAAAGCAATTTGTTAATTCATCAAATACCATGAGCTATTGCCGAGCGTGCCTTCCTGAAAAAGGATATAAAGAGGTTTTATACCCGACTTATCCTGCTGATTTAATCTCATGGTATAACGAAATGCAGATTCCCTATAAAGTTGTACCTGCTCATAATCCTGATTGTCCGTCGGTTAAAAACGGAGGTGCGCCGACAATTACTTCACTGACTGACGGAGCTGAATATTTACTGATTTACGGCCGCCATCAGCAGCTTATGCTAACCTGCAATGCTGAAAATGGAGTGAACAAGGTATACTGGTATCTCAATGATAAGTTTTTTCAATCGGCCAACCCTTCTGAAAAGGTGTTTTTTACGCCCGATGCTGGTCATTATAAAATCAGTTGTTCTGATGATCGTGGTCGTAACAGCGATCTGTTTATCAAGGTTACTTTTATCTGACTTTCTTCAGGCTTTCGCGGCTAAAATCTAAATGACCGAACGGATTAAACGCAGCGTATTTTCAACAATTCTTGATTTATAGAGTAAATCGGGCTGCACCAGCTGGTTATTAATCGTGCAGAAGTTATATTTTTATGGTGCAGTCAGTCAAAGTACTCAAATCCTTCCTGTTTTACTCTTATCTTTGCACCTCTCTAACAATAAGAATTTTAAATTTATGGCATTAAAATGCGGCATTATCGGGTTGACTAATATTGGTAAAACAACCCTTTTTAACTGTATCTCCAACACCAAAGGGCAAACTTCCAACTTTGCATACAGTACAAATAAATCGAATCTCGGACAAATTATTGTTCCTGACGACAGATTGTATGAAATTGATAAACTGATTAAATCAGCCAGAATTGTTCCTGTAACTGTTGAAATAGTTGATATTCCAGGGTTGGCCAAAGGAGCTAGCCAGGGAGAAGGCGTGGGAAATAAATTTCTTGCCGATATCCAGCAAACCGATGCCATTATACATGTATTGCGTTGTTTTGATGACGAAAACCTTCCACATGTGGAAGGCTCCATCAATCCTGTGCGCGATCGTGAAATTGTAGATCTTGAGTTGCAGATTCGCGACCTCGATTTAGTCGAACGTAAAATCCTTCGACTCGAAAAGGCCGCTAAAACCGGCGATAAAGATGCCAAACATGGTGTTGAAGTGCTGACTGCCGTGAAAGAACATCTTGAAAGTTTTCAATCGGTTCGTTTGCTTGAAATTGATGATGCCGATCGCCGGTTTATTGACGATATGTACTTGCTTACCGATAAACCGGTTATTTATGTATGTAATGTTGATGATGCCTCTGCCGTGAGCGGAAATAAATATGTTGACCAGTTTAAGGAAGCTGTAAAAGAAGAAAATTCAGAAGTATTGGTGGTGGCAGGTGCGCTTGAAGCTGAAATTGCTGAACTCGAAAGCCCTGAAGATCGTAAGGTGTTTCTGGAAGATGCTGGCCTTACTGAGCCCGGTGTTAATCGCCTGGTGCGTTCAGCGTATAGCATTCTTAACCTGATGTCATTTTTTACTGCCGGACCAATGGAAGTACGTGCCTGGACTATAAAAAAAGGGATGACAGCTCCGCAGGCTGCAGGTGTAATTCACAGCGATCTGGAGCGTGGCTTCATTCGTGCTGAAGTAATGAAATACAAGGATTTTATTGAACTTAAATCAGAGCATGCCTGCCGTACTGCCGGAAAACTATTTGTTGAAGGTAAAAGCTATGTGGTTGAAGATGGGGATATTATGCATATAAGATTTAATGTTTAACATGGGGCCTTTTGATGGGTCAGTTTCTTGATAACTAACCAAGCAGCCTGGGATTTCATAATCTCAGGCTGTTTGGTTTTACTGGCTTGTTATGAAAATTAAAAATACAGGGGATGAAACTTAACGCCCTTTTTCCCGAATTCAAGTGCAGGCAGGGGAAATTTTAATATTCCCAGGTATTTCAGAAAAAGATTGACAGTGGCTGATGAAGTTTTGATTCTTGAAAGATCAATGTCAGGAGCCAGATAATACTGCCGGCGTCTGTCGAAATAGGGCAGGGGAACACCGTCTGCTTCAGCAGGATTTGAATTTCCGCCGGTAAGTCCATCCACTCCGTAGCCTGCAGCAAAGTTCAGCCATTTGGGGAAGCGTGAATCTTTTTTCAAAAATGAATGAATATTACACGATAGCCAGTAAGTCTGGCCATTATAGTCTTTTATCAGGCTTTCGGCATGATTGTGTCCGAGTTGCTCAGGACGGAATTCGGCAAACTTTGTAGGATGTGCCGACCATTTTATCTGGATTCGTTGCTCATCCCAAAGCAGTTGCTGACTTATAAATGCAGCAGAGCCAAACGTATTGGCCAGCAAATCACCGGGCGAAGCGCCCCATTCCTTCGAAAATCCATCCAGAATTTCGATTACTGTCAGGTACATAAATCCCAGACTACCACCATACCACGCTGATTTTCTTTTGCTCAGACCGGCCCATCTGAGTGTTTCATAACCCGCCATTCCCACATTATAGGCCGTAGTGGCATGTCCGATCTTGTCAATTTGCAGCCATTCACGGTTATCATTGATAAAATGAAACCCTGATTGTGGATAATTTTTATACCAGATTTGATAAAGTCCTGTCATGGAACCGGCATAAATGACGGAGCCTCCGATAATCAGCATTTTTAAACGATTGTGGTTAAGCTGATCAGGCTTCATGGTATCTTGCGCCTGAAACGAAGATTGATGTTGAGCGAAGGATAAAAATGGATAAATACTTAAACAAAAAAGGAGCAGCAGGCAAAATCCTGCTGCTGATAAAGGCTTTTTATGGTTTTTAATGATGACCATGCTCACCAGGAACAATAAACGGTTCAAGAATTTGAAGGGCTTTTTCCCGTTTTTCAGCAATGAGCTCTGGCGTGCGGGCTTCGGCTAAAAATCTGAGATAAGGTTCAGTGTTTGATGGTCTTACGTTAAACCACCAATTGGGAAATTCAACCCGATAGCCGTCAAAATCAAAGAATGCAGTGGGCATTTCTTCTGCTGTAAAAGCAGCTTTCAGCGCCTCCATGGCTTCTGTTTTTTTATCGATATGGAAGTTAATTTCGCCTGTACCATAGTATTTGCTAATGCCTGCAATAAGCTGCGAAAGTGTGATGCCTTGATCATGAAACTTTTTTACTTCACTCAAAATAATTAAAGCTGCTACATATGCTGAGTCAGAGAAGTAAAAATCACGGAAATAGTAATGGCCAGCCAGTTCACCGCCAAACAGGCCGTCAATTTCGCGAAGTTTTAAAGCTGCATAGGCACGTCCAACTCTCCACATATGCATATTAAATCCCTTGCTTTCCACATATTCGGTCACCGATTTGGAGGTGCGAATATCTTGAATGGCTTTGCCTGACAGCCCTTTATCCGCAAAATATCCGGAAAGAACGGCAATCATGATATCAGGCTGTATGAACTGTCCCTTTTCATCTACAAACATTACCCTGTCGGCATCGCCGTCAAAAATGAGCCCGATGTCGCACCCTTTTTCAAGTACCAGCTTTTTTAAGTCTGCCACATTTTTTTCTTCCAGCGGGTTGGGCTCATGGTTGGGAAAAGTGCCATCGGGCTCGTCAAATATGTAATAGGGCTCATTGCCCAGCAAATCTTTAATCAACAATGACCCCATTCCGTTTGAACAGTCAACTGCAATTTTTAGTCCGCTCAAATCACTTTGGTATTGCGCCAGAAATTCCAGGTATTCTTTGCGGAAATTGATGGTTGAGTATTTTCCGGGAATGCTGACTGGTTCAGTCATCTGCGTTTCGGCCATCTCAAGCAAATCGGACAGGCCGGTGTCAAAGCCAACAGGCAAAGCGCCTGCCCGTGAAATTTTCAAACCGTTATGATTGGCCGGATTGTGTGAGGCTGTAATCATTACCGAAGCCTGATAATTTAGTTTGGCAGTGGCCCAATAAATCATGGGGGTTGTGCAAGGACCGGCTACATTTACATCTGCCCCGGCATCAGTAATTCCCTTGCATAAATATTCAAGTATTTCGGGCGATGAAACCCTGACATCGTGGCCAATTAACACCGTTTCAGCCTGAAGAAGCCCGGGGAGGAAGTAGCCGATTTTATATACATCTTGACCGTTGAAGTCCTGATTGTAAATTCCACGAATGTCGTAGGCTTTAAATGCTTTTCTCATAATTCAGATTAAAATTTCAGATTTAAGCCGGTTTTGACCAATCAGATAAACTTTATCGGAAATACTGATTGTTGAAGAATTGACATTTACAATGCTTCAGATGTTGTTTCCGAAAGAGTGTCTGTTTGCTTTGTCCGGCAATTATTTATAGATGTTTCTTCTGTTAAGTGCCTGTTGATATTTGAATGCATTCAGATTATGCTGCTCAAGTGTCCGGGCAAAGTTATGATAACCTGAGAAATCTTCGCGGGCACAGAAAAACATAAAATTATGCTGTTCGCGGTTAAGAACGGCATCAATAGACGAAACCGAGGGTAAACAAATGGGGCCTGGAGGAAGACCTTTGTATTTGTAAGTGTTATAAGGTGAATCAATCTGCTTGTGTATGTTGAGTACACGCCGCATTTCAAAGTTTCCGTGGGCAAAAACCAAGGTAGGGTCTGCTTCCAGCAGCCAGCCTTTTTCAAGCCTGTTCAAATACACACCAGCCACCCGGGGTCTTTCGTCGTTTTTATTGGTTTCTTTTTCTACAATCGAAGCCAGGGTGATAACTTCGTGTTTGTTTAAATGAAGGTAGGCAAGCTTTTTGGTACGATCACTGTTCCAGAATTTATCTGCCTCAGATTTCATGCGGTTGATAAAGCTTCTGGCATTGGTGTTCCAATAAAATTCATAAGTATTGGGGATAATGATAGTATAAAGACTGTTGCGCGTAACCCCAAGCGAGTCAAGATAACTACTGTCGTTCAGTAAGTTAATAATGGAAAGCGAATCTGCTTCAATTTGTCCTGAAATACGTCCGGCAAGTTGATCGGGCGTTCTTATATTATTAAAAATTACTTTCACAGGCGCTTGTTTTCCTGATCGGAGAAGGTTCACCAGCTCGAGGCTACCCATGTCAGGTGTAAGTTTGTAACGGCCCGGCTTTATCATTTTATCATATTTCTTCAGGCCGGCAATCCATTCAAAGGATTTTCGGTGGATAATCATCCCATGAAGGTACAGCTCCTTTTTTACATCATCAAAGTTACTGCCGGTAGGAATGGTAAGATAGCTTTCTTCGGCGCCGGCAGTGTATACATTGGGCTCAAAAGCTGCTTTATAACCCAGCCAGACTACAGGTGTCATAAGAATAATAATCACCAGCACTGCCCATAAAAAAAATCGGCGGTACTTGTTTCCGGATTTTCTTTTGCCGGAATACTTCGTATGGTAGTATCCTCGCATAGCGCTTATGCTTTTATGAGTTGCATTGTAATTTCATCAATCCACCCGTTACGGGTCCATGTCCACTCTTTACGGATGGCAGTTTGTTTAAAACCTGCCTTAGTAAAAAGATGAATACTCGGAGGGTTGTCTGTTGAAATCTGGCAATACAACTGATGAAGATTTAGTGTGTTAAAGCTATATTGAATAAGCAATTGCAGTGCTTCTGCCGCAAAGCCTTTGCGGCGATCTTTTTTTTGAACAATGATACCAACGGCAGCTCGTCTGTGAAGCGGATCAAAATCAAACATGTCAATTGCACCAACAGGTTTGTCAGGTGTTTTTACAGGTGAAATCATCAATCTTAACTGTTTGTCAGCAAAAATGTCATGATGCGCGTTCAGTACATATTGTTCAATGGCAAATCTGGAATAAGGCGAAATTGTATGGCTCATTCTCCAGTCGGCCATGTCATTTTCCCATGCAAATAATGCATCTATATCTTCAGGCTCCGGTGCTCGCAGGCTAATCAGTTTTCCGGTCATTTCTCAGTGGGGTTTGCTGTTTGTCTTTATCGCATTTTAATTTAAAAGGTAATACTTTATTCGCATTCAGCAATATAGACCTCGCCGCGGTACGCCATAACTGCCGGCCCTGAAAGCCGGATATTGGTAAAATAACGGCCATTTGTTTCACTGGTAACTTTTAAACTTCCTCCCGCCGTTTCAATTTTCCATTCATTTTTACCCTTCAGTAACGATGCAATCAGAGCGCAGGCTGTTACGCCTGTGCCACATGATAGTGTTTCATCTTCAACTCCCCGCTCATAAGTTCTCACTTGTATTGAATCGTTTTCAATACACATCCAGTTGACATTGATGCCTTCTGACTTATACTTGTCAGAATATCTGATTTTGCGTCCTTCGGCTACTGTGTCAATTATTTCGATATTTTCAACAATATTAACCAAATGTTGTGTTCCTGTATTGATTTCTGTGCCTGAAGGGCTGACTTCCGGAATAAGTGTATCGCCCATGCTTATTTCAACAGTCCAACTTTCCCCGTTTACCTGCTCCACACAGGCTGTATGAAAGCCGTCGCCAGCCAGAAACCGGACTTTAGAGCCTGTCAGTCCGTTCATATAACTGAAAGCCACTGCGCATCTGGCGCCGTTGCCACACATTTTTGCCAGGCTGCCATCAGCATTGTAGTAAGTCATTTCAAAATCAGTTTCGGGGTGTGTATTGACAATGATAAGGCCATCAGCTCCAATTCCAAATCTTCTGTGACAAAGTGATGCAATGGTGTGTGGGCTTAAGCTTGATTTTAAGTGTCTGCCATCCAGCATGATAAAATCATTGCCTGTGCCATGAAACTTGTGAAATGTTGTCATAGTATTCCGGTTGTTGACAATTTGGCAGATATTGTCTGCAGGGACAAAGTTACAACTTTCAATTTGTAATGTTGTAAGGATATATCAAGATATTGTAATCTGCATAACTTTATAAGAGCAGAACATTAAAAGCCAGGTTGAGTGCAAGCATGCATTTCGTAAAGTTTTCTATTTCAGACTTTTGTTTCAGTTGAACATTCGGCTTGCAACAATCAAAAATGTAAGGCTTGCTGCTGCTATAAAACCGGAGGGTAGTGAATTTAATGGCAAAGTACTTAACAATTTTTAACAGGGGGGCATGTAACATTGGTATTTGAATTGCGTTTAAATCCATACCAACATTTGGTTTACACCTTGATGAAAAAAAAGATTAAATGAGGTGTTGATTACTGACCTTTTGTTTTTCTAAAAAACTAAAAAACTATGAAAAAGATTGCAGGAAGTTTGTTAATTGCCATTGCAGGTGGAATTATTGCTCTTGGAGCTTATGGCCTTATCAGCAACAAACAGAATCGCAAAAACAGCATTTCAACTACACAACAAACTCCGGCATACCTTGCCAGCATGCCCGGGGCAGGTGGGCCAATGGTGCTGCCCGATTTTACAGTTGCAGCAAATAATACCATTCACGCAGTTGTGCATATCAAGACTGAATATCAGCGCAAAAGCAGTGTTTATGATTATTTCTTTGATTTCAGGGACTTTTTTGGCGACAGGGGGCAGCAGGGAGGTCCTGCTCCAATTGTGGCAACAGGCTCTGGGGTAATTATTAGTCCTGATGGATATATAGTGACCAATAATCATGTAGTTGCTGAATCAGACAAAGTGGAAGTTACCCTGAATGATAAGCGCACTTATGAAGCAACCATTGTAGGAACCGATCCTTCAACAGATTTGGCTGTAGTGAAAATTGATGCCAAAGATTTGCCTTACTGCGTTTACGGCAATTCTGATGAACTGCAGATTGGCGAATGGGTACTGGCTGTAGGTAATCCTTTTAATCTTACCTCAACAGTTACAGCGGGTATTGTGAGTGCCAAGGCAAGGAATATCAATATTTTGGGCTCGCCGGATGGTTCTTCAATTGAGTCGTTTATTCAGACTGATGCAGCCGTAAATCGCGGCAATAGCGGCGGAGCTCTTGTAAATACGAGAGGAGAACTTGTTGGAATAAATGCTGCAATAGCCTCCGGTACTGGTTATTATGCCGGCTACTCTTTTGCTATCCCTGTAAATATTGTGAGGAAGGTAGTGGGCGATTTGGTTGATTTTGGTACGGTGCAGCGTGGTTTTATGGGCGTTAGTATTCGCGAACTGGATAGCAAACTGGCTTCCGAAGAGGGAATAGATGATATTAAAGGTGTTTATATTGCTGATGTTACTGATAATGGAGCAGCCAAAGATGCAGGTATTCGCGCCGGAGATATTATTTTAAACGTTGAAGGTGTGGCCGTTAATTCAACTTCTGAGTTACTTGAATTGGTTGGTCAGCATAAACCCGGCGATAAAATTAATGTAGCTGTTAGCCGGGATGGTAAAGACATGGACTTCAAGGTTACACTCAAAAACCGGGATGGCAATCTTAGTCTTGTAAAACGCGAAGATGTTGATGTGCAATCATTACTGGGTGCGAATCTGACTCCGGTTTCCGATGATTTAAAATCAGATCTGGACCTGGATTATGGAGTACAGGTAAATTCAATCAGAGAAGGTAAACTTCGGAATGCAGGTGTACGTCAGGGATTTATTATCACTCAAATAGATGGCAAACCCGTAAAAAGTGTGAAAGACCTGGGCAATGCCATTGAAAGTAAGAAAAAGGGCGGCATTCTGATAGAGGGAATTTACCCGAACAGAACCCGCGCTTATTATGGGTTTGGAATATAAAACTCAGATCCATAAATGATTAAAGGGGGGCGCTTCTTTAAGTTGCTCCCCTCTGTTGCATTATTAAAGGGTCAATTTCAGCCAGGAGAACTGAACTTTAGCGATGCTGTGTTGTTAATAATCAGAATAGGGTAGAGTTTTGCTCTTTTACCTTTCACCATTAAACTACTGAGCCATGAGACAGTTAAAAATAACAAAATCCATAACCAACCGCGAAACTGCATCGCTTGATAAATACTTGCAGGATATTGGAAAAGAAGAGCTTATCAGTGCCGAAGAAGAGGTGCTGCTGGCTCAACGTATTCGTCAAGGAGATCAACAGGCGCTCGAAAAACTTTGTAAAGCCAACCTCCGTTTTGTGGTTTCTGTGGCAAAACAATATCAAAACCAGGGATTAAGCCTTCCTGATTTAATCAATGAAGGTAATCTTGGTTTAATCAAAGCAGCTCAACGGTTTGATGAAACCCGCGGGTTTAAGTTCATCTCCTACGCTGTTTGGTGGATAAGGCAAAGTATTCTGCAGGCCCTTGCCGAACAGTCGCGTATTGTTCGTTTGCCGTTGAACCAGGTGGGCTCTCTGAACAAAATAAAGAAAGAGTCTTCCAGATTGGAGCAAAAATTTGAGAGACCGCCTTCTCCCGAGGAAATTGCGGAAGCGCTTGAGATTCCCGGGTATAAAATTGATGCTGCATTGAAAATATCAACACGATACATTTCAATGGATGCACCTTTGTCAGAAGACGATGATATGAAATTTATCGATATCTTTATTGATGAAGATACCCCGGTAACTGATGCAGGCCTTATGCGTGAGTCACTCGCCCGTGAAATTCAACGTTCTTTGGCTACTTTAACCGAGAAAGAACGCGATGTCGTTAACCTGTATTATGGTATTGGGATGAATCATGGTTTAACCCTGGAAGAAATTGGCGCAAAATTTGACCTGACGCGCGAAAGAGTTCGTCAAATCAAAGAAAAAGCCATTCGCCGGTTAAAACATACTTCAAGAAGCAAACTGTTAAAGTCATATTTGGGTCAATAATTTTGCTAATTATTTGGTCAACAGTGCTTTCTGTATTTAATAGAAAGCACTGTTGTTTTTTATTACTTTTGTGGGCGATTTTTTTTAGAAATTAGTTGAAAATTTTTTTACTTCTTTTCTGAAATCGGGGATTACTTTTCAATGTTTTTCTGATAAAGCAATAGAATTACTTTATTTTGATTAATGTTATGAAACCTTCCTCTGAAAACCTTGTAACGACTATGGGCAGCGACGAAAAGCTTATAAAAGTATTAATAGCAGAGGATAATGTTCTGAATCAGAAGATTATCGAGATTTTAATTAAAAGAATGGGATGGGACTATAAACTTGTTGCCGACGGAGTTGAAGCAGTTTCAGAGTGTTTTAAAGATAGTTATGATGTAATTCTGATGGATATTGATATGCCCCAGATGAATGGTTGGGAAGCTACTATTGAAATCAGACGGAAAAAAATGAATATTCCAATTATCGCCCTTACTGCCTATTCAGAAGAGTCGTTCAGAAAGAAAAGTTTCGAAGCTGGCATGGATTATTTTCTTTCCAAGCCTTATAACAAAGAGGAAATTTACGAAACGATTAAGAAATGTGTAAAAGTCAGCTGATCTGCTGGCTTTTAATTTTTCCATCACTTTATTTATATTTTTTTTTCAAAAGCTGCTGTCTTATTGGCCGGAGGTTTGTATTTTTGTGGCCATGCTTTTTTGTTCATTCTTTTTTTTCTGCGAATGAACTTGTTTATTAAGCTATGAGATATACTTGGTTTGTCTCATTCTCCGGCACTTGTTGCACGAATAAGCATGGTACTGGTAACTTTTATTGAATAAACCTTCCATCCTCCTCTGGTATAGGAAAGGGGATAGTTGTTTTTTTATTTAACAGGGTCGATTTTTAAAATTGCATTGATACATAATATTTAAACAATGGCATCAACAAAATATGTATTTGTTACAGGAGGTGTTGCATCATCACTTGGCAAAGGAATTATTTCGGCCTCGCTGGCCAAATTGCTTCAGGCAAGAGGGCTCTCTGTAACCATCCAGAAACTAGACCCTTATATTAACATCGATCCGGGAACGCTTAATCCTTACGAACACGGGGAATGTTTTGTAACAGAAGACGGCGCTGAAACCGATCTTGATCTGGGACATTACGAACGATACCTGAACGTTCCGACTTCTCAGGCCAATAATGTTACCACTGGGCGTATTTACCAATCGGTGATTGATAAGGAACGCAGAGGCGATTATCTTGGCGAAACCGTTCAGGTTATCCCGCATATTACTGATGAGATTAAACGCCGTATCAAGCTCCTTGGCAATGAAGGTAAGTATGATTTTGTAATTACTGAAATAGGTGGAACTGTAGGCGATATTGAGTCATTGCCTTACATTGAGGCTGTGCGACAAATGAGATGGGAAATCGGGACTGATTGTGTAGTTGTTCATCTGACACTGGTCCCATTTTTGTCAGCTGCCGGAGAGTTAAAAACCAAACCTACCCAGCATTCAGTAAAAACTTTGCTTGAGCAGGGAGTTCAGCCCGATATTATTGTGTGTCGCACTGAAAAACATCTGAATGAAAACCTGCGCAATAAAATCGCCCTCTTTTGTAATGTAAACCCAACGGCAGTAATTGAATCTATTGACGCCGACAGCATATATGATGTTCCTTTGCTCATGCTTGAAGAAAAGCTTGATGTTGAGGTGCTCGAAAAAACCCGGGTGGCGGTGGGCAATCCTCCTGACCTTCAAAAGTGGGAGGAGTTTTTGTATCGGTTAAAGCATCCCCGCAAGGAAGTTTCTATTGCCCTTATTGGTAAATATGTTGAGTTAAAAGATGCTTATAAGTCTATAAATGAGGCTTTTGTTCACGCCGGTGCTACAAACCAGTGCAAGGTGAAAGTTACTCCTGTTCATTCTGAATCTATCAACCCTGAAACAGCCAGTGAAATCCTGAAAGGATTTGATGGTTTGCTTGTTGCTCCGGGATTTG
This sequence comes from Lentimicrobiaceae bacterium, assembly GCA_020636745.1. Taxonomy (NCBI): domain Bacteria; kingdom Pseudomonadati; phylum Bacteroidota; class Bacteroidia; order Bacteroidales; family Lentimicrobiaceae; species Lentimicrobiaceae bacterium. The sequence goes on from JACJXH010000010.1 coordinate 129,202, forward strand.
GTAACCGTGGAATTGAAGGGAAGATTGAAGCCATCAGATTTGCCCGCGAAAACAAAATTCCATTCCTTGGTATATGTTTGGGAATGCAGTGTGCCGTCATTGAGTTCGGACGGAATGTTCTTGGATTCAAAGATGCACACTCAACCGAAATGGCGCCTGAAACCACTCATCCTGTTATTGATATTATGGCAGATCAGAAATCAATCTGCAATAAAGGCGGCACCATGAGACTGGGCGCATATCCATGCCATATATCAGAAAATACCAAGGCATTTGAAGTGTACGGGCAGGAAAACATCACTGAAAGACACAGGCACAGATATGAATTTAACAATACTTATCTGGAGCAATACAGAAATGCCGGCATGGTTACTTCTGGAATAAATTTGAAGGATAACCTGGTAGAGATTGTTGAATTGCCTGATCACCCATGGTTTGTAGGTATACAGTTTCATCCTGAATACCGCAGTACGGTTGCTAACCCGCATCCGCTGTTTGTACATTTTGTAAAAGCTGCCATTAGATTCAGAGAAAAATAATCTTCTTCAATGAAAAAGTGCAGCCTGTTTCACGACTGCACTTTTGTGCTTTTACATGGCAGATTTGCCATATTTAAAAAATGAATTACTAATTGGTGGCTTTTGTTTAATTTTGTCACCTGAACAATCTTTCATTTCATCAATTTTATCCATGAATAAAAATACAATAATTGGTATAATCCTGATATTTGGTATCATGATAGGCTATACCTATCTGATGGCGCCTTCTGAAGCACAGAAACTTGCGCAGCAAAGGGCACAGGATTCAATCATTGCTTTACAGCAAAAAGAAAGTGAAATAGCGAAAGCTGCTGTGGCTAATCAGGATTCACTGGCTGCAGTCGCCAGGGCTGCTGATACGCTTGCTCCTGCAGGTCAGGCTGCTCTCTCAGCATCTGGACTGGGTGAAAAACTGGGCCCTTTTGCAGTTTCAGGAACCGGAGTTCAGCAAAATTACATTGTTGAAACTGACAAGCTGAGGTTGACTTTCGACAGCAAAGGGGGACGTATAAGTAAAGTTGAACTTATCGGGTACAAAACATTCGATGGCAAGCCTTTACTACTCTTTAACCCCGATTCATCAGATTTCAATCTTTCTTTCTTTACCGATGTACGCCCTGTAAATACTACCAATCTTTATTTTACTCCAGCCTGGACTGATAAGCGTTTTGAAGGGCAAACGGAGATGAAAATTACAGGTGAGGATTCTCTGCAGTTTGCCATGCGGCTTTATGCAGGAATATCCGATTCGGTGAAACTTCCGGGTTCTTATATTGAGTTTCTCTATACCATCAATGCCAGCAAGTATATGCTTGGCTATAGTGTGAACTTTGTTGGCATGGAAAATATAATAGCTCCTAACACCAAAGAGATGAATATCTCGTGGATGACCAGGCAGCTGAGACAGGAGAAGAGTCTTAAGAATGAAAAGATCAATTCTTCAATTTATTACAGGCATTCCGACGGTGAAGTTGATTATTTGAGTGAAACCAAAGACGACAGCAAGAATGTAAATACCCGGTTGAAATGGGTGTCATTTAAGCAGCAATTCTTTTCATCAACCCTAATTGCTGAAGATGTGTTTTTGAATGCAGATATGAAAAAAACCGGAGAACAGGCCAAAGAAACCGGTTATCTGCAATTGATGGAAACTACTCTTGCTTTGCCGTTTAACCCGGCAATGGACAAGCAGTTAAACATGTCATTTTATTTTGGACCGAATAAGTACAATATTCTTCGTAAATATAAATTAGATCTCGAACGTCAGATTCCACTGGGTTGGAGTTTTTTCCTGATGCAGTGGATAAATCGTTTTGCTGTTATTCCTGTATTTAATTTTCTTGAAGGATTTAATTTGAACTATGGAATTATCATCCTGGTTCTGACAATATTACTCAAGATAGTTTTACTTCCGATTGCATACAAAACCTATCTTTCTTCTGCCAAAATGCGTTTGCTGAAGCCCGAAATTGATGAAATTTCAGCCAAATTCCCGAAGAAGGATGATGCCATGAAAAAACAGCAGGCTACAATGGCACTTTATAAAAAGGCCGGTGTAAATCCGATGGCCGGTTGTGTTCCTATGCTGTTGCAATTCCCGATACTGTTGGCAATGTTCAGGTTTTTCCCTGCTTCCATAGAACTTCGTCAGGAGTCATTTTTATGGGCTACTGACCTTTCAAGTTATGATTCTGTACTCGATTTGCCGTTCAATATTCCTTTTTACGGCGACCATGTGAGTTTATTTACGCTGCTTATGACCATATCAACCATTATTTATACCAAAATAAACAATGATATGATGTCAACCGGAAATCAGATGCCCGGAATGAAAACCATGATGTATCTGATGCCGATTATGTTCCTGGGCTTTTTTAACGATTATTCTTCAGGCTTGAGTTATTATTATCTTTTGGCCAACCTGATGACCTTTGCACAAATGTTTTTAATCAGAAGATTTGTAAATGAAGATAAGCTTCATGCTCAACTTCAGGAAAACAAAAAGAAACCCGTGAAAAAGTCAAATTTCCAGAAAAGACTGGAAGAAATGGCTAAGAATCAAGGTCGTAAATAGTTTACAAAAGTTAAAAGCCCGGTTTATCCGGGCTTTTTTTTGGCTCAGATTATTGGCATAAAAGGCATCCAGATTAAACTAAAGCTGCATGCCCAATGAGGATTGCTAACCACTACCTGCAGAAAACAAGAATAAAAGAGTTTAAGGTATTCTTTGGATAATTCATTTAAATCGGAATAAAATCTGGTTGATTGAATGAAAATTAATGTGTTACAAGTTTGATAATTAGGAAAATTGCTTACCTTTGCACCCCGGTTTGGCCGGCGCCTTTGTATTATCTGAAAAGGTGATCCTGACCGACTAAACCAGTAATTATCACAGTATTAACCAGGTTTCGCAAGAAACCACAAAGAATGATTAAATGATAAACGACGAACAAAACGTCAACGAAGAATTGACCAATGCAGAGGGTGTTTCAGAAGAGCCCACCAATGAGGTTCAGGAAACTGCTAAAGCTGAGGTTGTTAACAACCCGGTAGTTGAAGCCCCTGTTGCTGAAGAAGCTGCAGTTATTGAAGATGATGATGAGCCCACCGTTGAAAAACTGAAAGCTACATTAATCACCCAGGTCTCACTCGAGAATTTTGACTGGGATGCCATCGGAAAAAAGCATGAAAACTATACAGCTGATGAGCGCACTAAACTTGAAACCCTTTACGACAAAACTTTAAGTTCAATTGTTGAGCACGAAGTGATTGATGGTACTGTTGTAGCCATGAACAGCCGTGAAGTTGTTGTTAACATTGGTTTTAAATCAGATGGTGTTATTCCTCAGTCAGAACTAAGATACAACCCTAATCTGAAACTTGGCGACAAGATTGAAGTTTATGTTGAAAGTCAGGAAGATATGGGCGGCCAGCTCTTACTTTCTCACAAAAAAGCACGTATCCTCCGTTCATGGGAGCGCGTAAATCAGGCTTTCGAAAAAGAAGAAATTATCAATGGTTATGTTAAATGCCGTACAAAAGGTGGTTTGATCGTTGATGTATTTGGTATTGAAGCATTCTTGCCAGGTTCACAAATTGACGTTAAACCTATCCGTGATTACGACGTTTACGTTGATAAAGTAATGGAATTCAAAGTTGTGAAAATCAATCAGGAATACAAAAACGTGGTTGTTTCTCACAAAGCCCTTATTGAAGATGAACTTGAGCAGCAAAAAGCTGATATCATCAGCAAGCTGGAAAAAGGTCAGATTCTTGAAGGTACCGTTAAAAATATCACCTCATACGGTGTATTTATCGACCTTGGTGGTGTTGACGGTCTCGTTCACATTACCGACCTTTCATGGGGACGCATCAATCATCCTGAAGAAATTGTTCAGCTTGATCAGAAAATCAAGGTGGTTATTCTTGATTTTGATGAAAACAAAAAACGTATTGCCCTCGGACTCAAACAACTTACTCCTCATCCATGGGATTCACTCAGTGAAACCGTTAAAATTGGTGACCAGGTTAAAGGCCGCGTAGTTGTTATTGCTGATTACGGTGCATTTATCGAAATCGCTCCTGGCGTTGAAGGTTTAATCCACGTTTCTGAAATGTCATGGTCACAGCATCTGCGCACTGCTCAGGACTTCCTGAAAGTTGGTGACGAGGTTGAAGCTGTTATCTTAACGCTTGACCGCGAAGAGCGCAAGATGTCTTTAGGTATCAAACAACTGATTCCAGATCCATGGACAAATATCAGGGATAAATATCCGCTCAATTCTAAACATGTAGCTACGGTTCGCAACTTTACCAACTTCGGTATTTTTGTTGAACTCGAAGAAGGCGTTGATGGCTTGATCCACATTTCTGACCTGAGCTGGTCTAAAAAAATCAAACATCCTGCAGAATTTACCAAAATTGGTGAAAGAATTGATGTAGTGGTTCTTGATGTTGATGTTGAAAACCGTCGTTTAAGCCTGGGTCATAAACAGCTTGAAGAAAACCCATGGGATGTATTTGAGTCAGTATTTGCTGTTGGTTCAGTACACAAAGGAACCATTACCAACGCCAGTGATAAAGGTATGGTAGTTGCTCTGCCTTATGGTGTTGAAGGTTTTGCTCCACTTCGCCATGTTGTGAAGGAAGATAACACACAGGCTAAAGTTGACGAATCACTTGACTTTAAAGTTATCGAATTCTCAAAGGATAACAAGAAAATCATTCTTTCACACAGCCGTATTTTCCAGGATGTAGCTTCAACTGAGCGCGCCAAAGAGTCTACTGCGAAAGAAAGTGCTGAAAATTCAACCAAACGTGCAGTGAAGAAACTCAAAGATAATCTTGAGAGAACCACTCTTGGTGACCTTGAAGCTCTTGCTAACCTGAAATCAGATATGGAAGAATCAGAAAAAGCTGAAAAAGCTGCAAAAGATAAAAAAGCTGAATAATTCCTGCTGAATGTCTATTGAAAAAATCCCCGTCAAGGGGATTTTTTCGTTTATAGTCCTTGCTGGTATTGTATTTTTATTGACTTTTACAACTCCATTTTTTTTAGGTTATTACTCCTTCTGTTTTAATGACTATGAAAGATTTTTCTGTTACTTTTCTTGGAATTAGTGCTGCTATACCTGCTAAAAATCGTAACCTGAGCGCACAGGTTGTCCATTATGCCGGAAATGTGTTCCTGATTGATTGTGGTGAAGGAACTCAGATGCAGTTAAAGCACTACAAGATTAAGACCGGGAAAATTAACCATATTTTTATCAGCCATTTGCATGGCGATCATTTTTATGGTCTTATTGGCCTGATTTCAACTTTCCATTTGATGGGCCGTTCTGCCGGCCTGCATATTTATGGGCCTGAACCTCTTGAATCTGTTATCAGGCTGCAGTTGGATGTGTCAAAAACCGAACTGCGTTACCCGCTTTTTTTTCATACAGTTGATCCTGACAGGCAGAGTGTTGTTTATGAAGATCATTTCATGGAAGTAAGGAGTTTGCCAATGATTCACCGGATTCCATGCACCGGATTTTATTTTATTGAAAAGCCACTGAACAGACGCATCAATCTGTCGGCTGCTGCGTATCACGATGTTCCCGTTAAGGCTTTTGAAAGTATAAAGCTTGGAAAAGATTTTGTGAAAGATGACGGAACTGTGATAGCCAACAGCGTTCTTACACATGAGCCAGCGCCTGCGCGTTCTTATGCTTTATGCGCAGATACACTCTATCATGAGTCAGTTGCTCAATTGATTAAAGGGTGTGATTTGATGTTTCATGAAGCCACATTTATGAAGGATATGGAAAATGTTGCCGCTGAAAAGATGCATTCAACTGCAGAACAGGCAGCTAAAATTGCAGTGGCAGCTGAAGCAGGACAATTGGTTTTAGGCCATTTTTCGGCACGTTATGAAAACCTGCTGCCATTGCTCGAAGAAGCCACTGCTGTTTTTTCAAACAGTTTTCTGGCTGAAGAAGGGCATACAGTGATGATAAAATCAGGAGTAAAGAATTCCTGAAAATAGTCTCAGCAACGTTTTCTTATCATAAGGTTTGGCCAGATAGTGCGTACAGCCGTTTGAAAGCAGCTTTTCGCGATCGCCCTGCATGGTGTACCCTGTAACCGCAATAATAGGCGTGTCTTTGTAATTTTCGAGTAAGCGCACCTGTTTGGCTACCGAAATGCCATTGGGCCCTGCCCCCAGGTTAATGTCCATTAATATGGCATCATACTTTTTCCGCTTCATTTTTTCAAGCGCCACGTATCCGTTTTCGGCCATCTCAGTGTTGCAGAGCTCGCGCAGGTATAAAGCTGCAAGCCGGCGGTTTATTTCATTGTCTTCAACAATCAACACTTCAGGAACCGGGCCGCGACTTAAACGGTGTGTGCTTAATGGTCCGGAAGCAGCTTCTGTTTGTTCTGAAACTTGTTCTGAAACAGCTGCCGGAAGCGCAATGTAAAAGTCAGACCCTTTGTCAGGTGTACTGTCAACCCATAGTCTGGCTTTTATCAGCCGGGCTATTTTTGAACACAAGGCAAGCCCTAATCCACTGCCTTCAAAAGTGCGTGATAAACCCTCGCTTACTTGTCTGAATTCCTCAAAGATAAGCTTATGATGTTCGTCAGCTATACCAATGCCGGTGTCAGAAACTTTGATGATAATCTCCCCTTTGTTGCTGTCGTTGGTAAACGCACTTACCGAAACGCCCCCGTCAATTGTAAATTTGATGGCATTGTCAAGTAAATGAAACAGCATCTGGCTCAGGAGTTTTTCATCTGCCATGACAAATAAATTGGGCGGAAGTGCTGTTCTCAGATAAAGTCCTTTGTCACTGGCAAGTGTATGCAGATTGCGTAACAGGGGCAGAAATATTGTTTTAATTCCTGTGGGAATTATTTTAAGGCTGTCAATATTAGATTCAATGGCCGAAAGATCCATGATTGAATTGAGCGTTGACATTAAGCGGGTAGCCGATTTGTAAATGGTAGATGCCATTACCTTCAACCTGTCATCTTCAAGCTCTTCATTTAATATTTCTGAAAAACCAAGAATGCCCGTCATTGGTGTTCTGAGTTCATGGCTCATATTGGCTAGCAGTGAAGATTTTAGTCTGCTGGAGTCCTCTGCTTCGTTTTTAGCCTTAATCAGCGCTTCATCTGCCCTGATTCGAAGAATGGAGAGGGCTACCTGCTCAGAAACAAAAGTCAGTATGTTTTTCTCTTCTTCACCATAGATAACTTCCTGCGAATATGACTGTATTGTCATTACTCCAACCACTTGTTCATGTGTTTTTAACGGAACACCTAACCATGATTCAGGAATGACTGATGGCTTTCCTATGATTTTTTCCTGAACCATCAGGTCAATGGCCGATGCTGACACTAACAATGGTTCACCTGACTTGAGCACATAGCCAATCAGACCATTATCAGCATCCTTGGTGTTGGAATTTTTGGTTGGGTCGACACTATACGGGAAAGTTAATTTACCGTCTTTGTCATTTGTAAGGGCAATGGTAAGATTTGGTGCAGGTAACAGTGTGTTGATTATCTGATGAATGGCAAGCATTACCGGGCTGAGGTTATGCTCTGAATGCATGAGTTGTGAAATCTGATAGGCAGCAGCCTGAAGGTTTTCCGCTTTTTTTTGATAGGTGATATCCTGCAGGGTGCCCGACCATTTCTGAAGATGCCCGTCAGAGTTGTATTCAAGTTTTGATTCGGTATGTATGTATCTGGTTGATTTTTGGGCATCAACAATGCGATAATCATACCTGTATGAAGTCAGTTTTTTGCTTTTAACTTTTTCCAGAAACTTTTGGTAATCTCCGATGTCGTCTTTGTGGATAAGCTCGAAATGGTAGAGATCGTCCATTGATATTTCTGATCCTGTTTCGCCAATTCCAAGTAAATCAGGGAAATGCCATGTGTTGATTCTGGTAACATCATCAAAAATAACATCCCAACTTCCCACCGATGAGAGCCTTTCGGCTTGCTTAAGCCTTGCCTGAATTTCAGAGAGTGCGTCAGCTGTTTGTTTTATTTCGGTGATATCGCGAATGGCCACAAGGGTATGGCCTTCATTGGGCTGAATAAGGCGGTATTCCAGTGTTTTCTTTTTTCCGGCAATGGCTATTTCTTTGCTGCGGACTTCAGCAGGACGATTTTTTAAAGTTGTTTCCGCATGTTGGATCTCTATTTCATCGTCACTGAAAATCCCGCGGATTGAGGTTGCCTTTTTTATCCAATCTACCAGAAAGGCTGGTTGATTGGGGTTTTCATTGATCAGTGTTATTTTGCCGGTATGATCTGTTTCAATCAGCAATTCGGCCGTATTGAAAATATAAGCGCGCAGTTGCGTTTCGAAAGAAGCCTGCTGTTGGTTTGTGCCGTTGTTAATGCCAGCGGCGGCGGTTGGCTGCAAGTCTTTTTGTATATCCTGATGGACTGAAGGCTGTGATAAGAAAAACAAAAGGATATTTTCTTCATCGGGAATCTGAATGATTCTGACTGAAACGCAGCAGTCAATACTAAACCCAAAGAAGGTGTTGATTGGAATTATCCGGGGTGATAAAGACTCCTGAGCTTCTGGTTCGAAAAGTATTTCCGGACTGATGTTTTGTTTTAGCCAATGAAGAGGCAGAGTGTCGGTCAGATAGCCGGTTAATTTGCTGAACGCCTCATTTACGTGCATTATCTGCAAGCTTTTATCTGCTATTAATGCGGGCGTTGGGTAGTAATTTGTCCAATTGAACTGTACGTCAAAAGGCTGACAGTTTTTTACTGAATCCGGTTGTTCAAGCCTGTTGGAGGTCATTCATTTATAGTTTATCTGTCATTCAGAGAGCTTCTGAGGGTAAATATAAATCTATAAATGTAAATATCCTTATTTAAGTTATTACTTTTTTTTAACAATTCATGAGAAAGATGTGAACATACTCATTATTGGCTGTCGTAAAATATGTAATGATTTGTTGTGGTGACTCACTTTTTTTATTCGCTGGTTATTTCCGGTTTATCGGCCAGGGTATTTTTGCCTTGCAGTATGTCGGTGACAAAAATTTCTTTCACTTTTACGGGCTCTTCAAAGAGCGGGCTATGTGCTGAATGTGCAAATGTGTAAAACCCCTTTAAAGGTGCTTTTAATGTTGTCAGGTATTTTTCAGATAATCCGATATTTACAGTAAAATCATATTTACCGCTGAAAAAATAGACGGGAATTTTTAACTCAGGAATCATGCGAGGAATGTCCATTTCAAACAGTTCGTCGTTAAACCGGGCTTTTTTTACAAATTTGAATTTAGAGACCCATATGTTGTATTTTTCTTTCAAAGTATATGCTTTGCAGGTCCAGGAAGGTAAAAACACGCCAGTGAAAATTGATTTCATATGGTGCATAGTGCCAATGCCCAGTTCGTGCATGGATTTATCCCTGATAAGTGATTTGAAGAAAGGAACAAAGCTAGTGTCGTTATCGGTTACAGGGTATTTTTTTAGTTCGTTCAGGGCTTTTTCATTATTTCTTATCGTATATTGTTCCAGCATATATTGATAAGCCATTCGTTCTGATTCAGATTGCTGCGTAATTTGCGCCATAGCAATGTAAGCGTTGTACAATTGCGGGGCCCGTGCTGCAGCCTGAATGGCAATAGGTGTGCCCCCCGAATGAGCCATGAGGTAAATTTTTTCCTTTTTAAACCGCTGGCGAAGATATTGGGTAACTTCAATGGCATCTGAGGTGAGCTGCTCAAATGTCATTGTTTCTAAAGGAATTGAAGGGTCGTACGACAAGCCTCCGCCACGTTGCTCCCAGTAACAAACCGTAAATAAATCCTCCAGACCGGGTTTGTATTTTTCAATGAGAAAGTAAGTGGGGAATGCTGGCCCGCCATGTAAATAGAGCAATACAGGATTTTGTATGTTTTTACTCCTGATAATCATTCCTTGTCTTATTCCCCCGATAGTGACAAAGGTTTTTTCTGAAAGACTTCCAATCAGAGGTTTCCCGTTATTATCAGTAAAAGGCTCCGGCTTTCCTGGGCTGTTGTACAGTAAGATGATGAAAATAAGCAGGGCTATGCCCGTAATCGTGATAAGTAGCAATGTCAGCATGCTTTTCGCCAGATTTTTGGTTTTTTTCAATGTCCCGGTTCGTTTTTCTTTGTCGGCCTTTCTGCCCTGAATTTACAAAAAAATTTACAGTTCTACTTTGTTTGAAATGTTGTCGGTCAGTTTTTTTCTGAATGATTGCAAGATTTAAAATTGATCAAGGTTATCAGTCTGAAACACTTTGATATTTTGGTTTTCAAGCTCTTTATCAATGTAATATTTATGATCAATGCCGATGGCTACCAGTATTTTTTTGCCTGGATTAGCGCTGATAATTTCAAGGATGTTCCGCACAATATGGTCATTTCTTTCGTTTTCAAATGCCACAATAAAATTATACTCAGGATGCTGGGCATAAATATGGTATTTAAATTCATTTTTGGCTTTCCAGAGGCGGGTGATGCCGGGTGAGTTAATTTCTGCAAAATCCCGGGTTTTAAAATAATCATTCAATAATGAAAACATCCCGCCTGACAGTCTTATTTCAGGAAGGAGTGATGTGTCATTCATGGCCTTTTGTTGCAGTTGTTGCCACTTGTTCCCTTTTTCTATGTCCCACCAGTCAATTCCATAAATGGGGATACTGTCATGCAGCGCTAAGGGAATCATAAACTTTTTGAAGTCAAACGGGGTTTCTTTAAAGCTTGCATCATCAACATATTTTTGTTTGGTTTCAACACAAAGTATATCGGGCTTGAGTTGTTGATAAATTTCTCCCATTCTTTCATAAGTGTATTTTTGGGCTTTTTCATGCGATTGGTGAATTCCGCCCAATACAAAAACGCCGCCGGCAGATTGAGCTGATGAAAGAAGGTGGGTGAACATAAGCCCTCCTGCAAGAATTATTATCCTGGAAAGGTTCGTTTTCATACGTCTAATGGTTTCTGATTTGGCTGGAATCTGTGGCAGAAAACAGCTGTATTGTTTAGACGGAATTTTTTAGTAAAGTTACAGTTGCCTTTAAACAGTGGCATGACTGAGCCCGGGAAATTCAGTTTATTGAGGTTAGTCAGCTGCTTTCATTTTAAAACAGGCCGGAGGTTGATTGTAAGCAAAAACGTGAGGATTTTTAAAGCCTTTGGTGGCTATTAACCATTTGTTTTCAGCGAAACAGGTGTTATGTCTGTTATTTTAATCTGGCATATCTGATTTCGTCGCAAATCCTGCCATCTTTCCAAATGGCATTTTTAAAGACAGCTTCTTTTACAAACCTGCACTTTTCCAACACTTTTTGCGAGGCTATGTTATAAGAAAACACGCCGGTGTGTATCCGGATAATATCCAGGTTCAGAAATCCGTATTCAACGATCATGTCAACGGCTCTGCTTGCGATGCCTTTATTCCAGAAAGGTTCTCCAATCCAATAGCCTATTTCAGCTGATTTTGAGTACACATCTGATTGGGGAAACAGCCCGATGGAACCTGCAAGTTCACCACCATACTCAATAGCAAAACAGGTTGGAGGGTTAAGGCTCAGGCAGTATGCTATGTATTTTCGGGCATCAGCAAGTGTGTAGGGGTGAGGGAATCCATCCCGCAGATTTATCCATATGTTTTTATTGTTTGCTAATTCAAAAATGCTCTCTGCATCAGTGTCAGCAAACGGCCTAAGTTTTATTTGCTTTTCAGTCATTTTTGTATTCCATTACCAGTTAAAAAAACAATTGATCTCATACGGAGAGAGCAGGTGCAGATTAAAGTGCCCGGTTTTGTTTATGATGTAAAGAGCAAATGCTTGTTTAACAAATCAAATAGTTCAGTTTTATGAATGGGTTTCGAGATGAAAGCATTACAACCAGCACTCAGCGCAAGTTGTTTATCCGACTCGGTAGAATAGGCTGTAAGCGCTATAATGGGCAGTTCGGGCAACCGCTTTTTAATTTCTTTTGTCGCCTCTAATCCATTGATCACAGGCATTTTAATGTCCATTAAAATAAGATCAATTTCAGAAGTTGCCATACAAGTCTCAATGGCTTCTTTGCCGTTCAAAGCGCGTAATAATTTGATTTTTGATTTGAATCCTTCAGTAAGCAGGGTTTCAATGTACAGGTAGTTAATTTCCTCATCTTCGGCAATAAGAATGGTTACATTTCTTTCATTATTGATTTTGGAGATTACAGAAACGGGAATGGCTGGCTTCTTTTCGGACGGGAGATAGGGAATGGTGAGATAAAAGGTTGAACCGACATTTTTTTCAGATTCAACGGTAATGTCTCCGTTTAATAATTTCGCGTTTTCTTTCGAAATGGCTAATCCCAAGCCCAGCCCACCGTATTTTCTCGACAGTTCTTTTTCTTCCTGGGCAAAGCGATCAAATATACGTTCAATGTTACCGGGAGAAATGCCAATACCTGTATCCTTCACAAACAGGCTTACCCGGTTATCTTTTATGACATAGCCTGTTTCAATGGATCCCTTACTTGTAAATTTCAGTGCGTTTTCAATCAGATTACTGATAACCCTGGTTATTTTGGCTTTGTCGGAGGTGATATAAGAGGCATTGTCATCAAGTGCTGTTTTAAAACTTAAGGAAAGGCCTTTTTCCTTTATTCTTTTTTCAAAAAGAAAACAGAGCTCTTTGAGCAGGGTGTTCAGGCTGAAAGTTTCCAGGCTGATGTCAATCTGATGGGTTTCAAGTCTGGAGATCTCCAGAATGTCATCTATAATGTTTAAAAGCTGGAAACTGCTTTTTACTATAATGTCGGTAAACAGTTTTCGCTGTTCATGATCAATATTTTCTTCACACAGCATTTCTGAAAATCCGATAATACCATTCATCGGTGTGCGGATTTCATGCGACATATTGTTCAGGAATTCTGTTTTTAACTGGCTCGCTTCTTCTGCTTTTTGTTTTTCAATAATTAAATCTTCAACGATTTTCTTTTTTTCTGTAATGTCTTCGCTTACAGCAACAAAATTGGTTAATTCATGATGATTATAAATAGGGGAGATTGCCAGGCTTACCCAATAATGCTCACCCGATTTTTTCTTGTTTTGCACTTCACCCACCCAGGTTTTTGAGGAAAGGATTGTATTCCAAAGGGACTTATACATGTCGACGGGGTGGTTGCCCGATTTGAGTATACGCGGATTGTTTCCGATGGCTTCATCAAAAGTATAACCTGAAATTTTTGTAAATGCAGGGTTTACATACTCTATTATCCCTTTTTTGTCGGTAATTACAATTGCAATAGGGCTTTGCTCAACTGAGCGGCTTAATAGCCTGATTTTATGCTCGTGAATTTTCTTTTCACTTACATCGTGCACGATGGAATAAAGGTATTGCCTTCCTGAAATGTTCACTTTGCTTGAAAATACTTCAACGTCTGCGACACTTCCATCAGCTTTTCTGTGTCTGAATTCGAAATGTACTTTCGTTGTTTCACGGGCCTCTTTCATTTTATGTTTTATCTCATAAGAGGTAAGTGTGTTTATGTCGCTGATGTTCATTTGGGTGAGCTGTTTAAGGCTCCAACCATAGAAGGCAATTGCAGCAGGATTGGCATCATATATATGTCCTGTCTCAGCATCTATTAAAAGTTTTACAGCTGAGTGCTCAAAAAACAGCTGTTTGAATTTTTTTTCTCCCTCTTCAGCTTTGCCTTTGGCAAACAATAATTCACTGTTTAACCTGGCGAAGTTCGCGTTTTGTTTTTTTAGCTGTTGGGCAATTTTTCTTCTTTTTAAAATATTGATAATTAATGATATAATCAAAATGAAAAGAATGCCAAAAGCAGCAGTGGTGATAAAGATGATACGTTGGTATTTATGAAAAAATGTTTCGGGAGAATTAATGATGACTGAGCCCGGCGGGAGTTTTTTTATGGGTATTTTATACCTGGTTAACTGGTTATAGTCAAACTGAAAAACATTCGGACTTTTGTTTATCACTTTCATTGCAGCAACGGGCTGACCCTTCAGAATGTGATAAACCATGGTTGCTGCTGTCTGACCTTGCATGGTGTGAGAAATTAACTTTCCGCCTAAAATTCCACTGCCCATGCCATGCTCCCATAAATGGAAAAGCGGAGCATGAAGGTTCTTTTTTAAAATGGAGAGGGTTTCATTAAATTCGATTGTCTGGTGCATCTCGTCCTGATAGGCCGAAAGAAGCAGCACCGGAACGTTAGATGGTATTGTTTTTAATTTTTCCTGATATGCTGAATAGGAGAGTGTCGAAAGATTAATTTCTTTAAAATCAATTCCGGTCATTTGCCTGGCTATCTGCCGGTATAGTTTTAAATCGGATAATCCACTGCTGGTGCTGTCGGTAATACAATAAACACTTTTGGTTTCCGGAAAAAGGTTTATCATAAGCCCGATGGTTTCCTGCATGGACACAGCCTCAATAACACCGGTAACATTGGGGTTTTGGTCTTGCTCAAGTGCCTTGAGGGTATTATTTACTCCAAAAAATACGATGGGTGTGTTTTTAAAGAGTTCATCCTGATATCTGAGGGCAAAGTTAAAAGCGTCGTCATCGGCCGTGAGCACTGCATCGTATTTTTTTATAAATGATAATTTGTTTTTGAGCGTTTCATAAAATAAAATGTGCGTTTTGTTGTCGATAAATCTTTTGCTGTCCATAAACTCTGCATCAATTACAGTATTGGCAGTGTCCAATATCGATTTTATACCGTTAATCTGCTGGAAGTACGTTGGGAATCCCGAGTTGTATGAACTAATCAGAAGAACGCGTTTTTGGTCCTGCGCTTTAAGCCCGAATGAATACAGTAAAATAATGGCCAGAAAAATCGTACGTCTTTTATTCATTCGTGGCTTGGTTTAATTAAAATTCATTTTTGATTTATTGATTTGGCACTTTTCTTATTTTAAATCTAAATGCGTGTTGAAATGCTGATTTAAAAGGTAAAATGGTGAACACAAATAAGAGTGATTAGCTATATGTTAACTTCACAAATATAAAAAGAAAGAATCTATTAAATGTGAAGGAGATGATTTTTTCTGAGCGCATCTGAATTTTACTTTAACGGTTATGATTGCTTATTTATCCCCTTTTTGTTTGCCGGTTCCATTCCTTGTGTTATCATGTGTCAGCAATCTGAAACGAGAGATAGTTAGCTGTTTTACGCCGCGATTCGCAGCGGTTTAAACTTAATTATAGAGGAGCACAGTTTTGCCAAATAATGATAGAAGCTGTTTAAAGGTTTTTAATGTATGGAATCGTAAAATAAAAAGATGAACCATGTCCTGATTCACTTTCAACCCTGATTTTGCCATTTTGCTTTTCAACAAATTCTTTGCATAATATAAGGCCTAACCCTGTGCCTGATTCTTTTTCTGTTCCCTTTGTCGAAATGTTTGAGGCGATGTCAAATAATTTTGACTGCATCTCCTTTGACATTCCGCGACCATTATCTTTTACAGCTATTTCAACCCATTGCTGTTCTTCAGAAATGCTGGCTTCAATGCTGACCACTCCACCTTTGGGCGTGAATTTTATGGCATTCGATATCAGGTTTCTTAATATGGTTGAAATCATATTGCTGTCGGCATGAATGAAAATATCTTCCGATACCTGATTGATTAACTGAATGGATTTCTCAAGTGCCGATTGTTTTAAAATGTTGCATGAAGCTTCAGATATTGACAGCAAGTGTATTTTGTCGGGCTTAAAGCTGATGGTTCCTCTTTGTGAGGCAGCCCATTGTAGCAAATTCTCAAGTAAATTAAAATTGTCTTGCAGCCCTTGGTGAATATAACTAATTATCTTTTTTTGTTGCTCATTATCATAGCTTTCAAAGTCTCTCTCCAGTAATTCAGATAAGCCCATGGTTGCACTTATTGGCCCTTTCAGGTCATGAGCAATAATGGAGAAAAACTTGTCTTTTGTTGCATTTGTTTCTGCCAGACTTTTATTAACAACTTCCAGTTCTTTCTCTGATTTCCTGATTTCTTCTTTTTGTTGCAGAAGTGTTTCATTCAATTCCTGAAGTTTGAATAATGATTCTGTAAGCTGATTCTTCTGTTCATTAATCAGATTATTTTTTTGATTGAGTTCGGCATTCTTTTTTTTGCGGATAAGCAAACGGCTATAGATTAGAACTATTGCCAGGATGGTTGTGATGAGTAAAAGAATCAGAAAGCTGCGTTGTGTTTTGTTTTTTTTAATAGTTAACCTGTCAATTTCTATGTTTTTCTGCAGAAGCCCGTTTTTAAACTCCGAACTTTCTAAATTGTACCTGGCCTGCATCTCAACTATTGTACGGATTTTGTTGTCGTTGAGTATGCTGTCGCTTAACGCTTTATGCAACTGGTAGTAATAAAGTGCTGTCTGATGATTATTGATTTTAGCGTAATATTCTGAAATATTCCTGTAGGCATCATTGATGTATTCATTTGCATGGGTTTCCCTGGCATATTTTAATCCGTTAATCAAATATTCTCCGGCCTTATCGTATTTTTTTTGTTTTAAATATACCTCCCCTAAATGATTCATTGATTTGGACTTGCCCAGATGATTGTCGGTTTTATTGCTTAAAACCAGTGCTTTATAAAAGTATGTAAGAGCGGATGTGTATTTGCCCTGTAAATTGTATATGTTACCGATGTCATTATACAGCCATATCAGGAACACCTTTTCGTTTGAATTTTTAATGATGTTCAATACAGCCAAATATTGTTGCAGAGCTTCTTCGGGTTTGCCCATAAGCATGTTTAGCTCTGCAATGTTGTTTTCAATTTTTGCAAATTCAATTGTATCTCCGGTTTCTTTGATAATTTTGGCTGATTCGGTTTAGTTCTCTATGGCCTTTGTGTAATTTTTCAGATAGGTATTTACCATTCCCAGGTTATTCAGGTTGTAGGCGCACAGCCTGCTGTCTTCTAATTTACGGGCAATGGTCAGTGATTTCTGATAATATTCAATGGCATTGTCATACAAGCCCATAAACCAGGCATTTACACCTCCATAAAGCAAGGCTTTGGCTTTCTTCGGCTCATCGTGGTGCTTTTCTGCCAGCCTAACCGCTTCATTGGTATAAAACATGCCTTTGCCGGGCGCAATTGTCCAGTTTGCTTTGCTCAGCTGAATTAAGATGTCAGTTTTATTTATCTCTTTTACTTTGTTTAATTCTATTTCCAGGCTATCGGTATTTATGGCCTGAAGGGGGGCGATAGAAAGAAATGTCAGTAGTAGAAATAAAGTAATTTTAATCTTCATCATGTGTTGGCGCGCATAAAATACATTGAGTTTATTGAATTTTATAGTACTTTGACGGATCTTCCCTTAAGAGAGACTCTCAACAGATTATTTATGCCCGTGGCCTCAAGGTATTTCCATAGGAGGGATTGCCTGTCCAAACGGCTGTTTAATTGCGTGAGGTCGTCTTGAATGGCTTTATTTGGTTGTTTTTCCGCCCATTTCGGTGAAAATATGGTCAACAGGTTCCCAAAGTTCAATTTTGTTGCCATCTGCATCCATAATGTGAACAAATTTCCCGTAGTCGTATGTTTCAATCTCATCAAGAATGGTCACACCACTTTCTTTGAGCTTATTTACCAGTCCCTGGATATTCTGAACCCTGTAGTTAATCATAAAGTCTTTTTTTGAAGGAGCAAAGTATTCACTTCCGTTTTTAAACGGACTCCACTGGAGGTAATTTATTTCATCCGGATTGTTTGCATTTCTGAATTCAAAGCTTGAGCCATATTCATTGGTTTCGAGGCCCAGGTGCTGACGATACCATTCTCTCGTCTGCTGAGGGTTGTCTGAAAAAAAGAATATTCCTCCAATCCCTGTTACCTTGGGAGTTGTGTCGTTAATTGCGCCCTGGTTAGATGCTTCATTTTTATGATTTTCCATTGTGGTTGCCGTTTTTTGAGTTGGGTTACAACTGGATGAAATGATTAAAATGAAAATGGTTTTTATGAGTTTGTTCATTTTTTTATCCTGCTATGCTGAAGTGATGTAAAGAAGCTGGCCGCCGATAAATGTACAGAAGGAATACCGCTGATTGGTTACTTATGTAATTCCGGAGGCCGGATTTGCTGATAAATGTATGAATTTTCTAAATGCACTCTTTGCTTGCCGGGTAATTGTTCAGGGTAAATCATGTGAGGTCTGAAAGGGTACTTTGCAAAGATGTATGAAATTTAATCTCTGAAGCATTGTTTGGCTTTCATTAAAAGTTAAATCAAGTTCCTTAAGCTTATGAGGAATCCGGTTCATTTCATTGGTATGTTGTATGTTACCCACCTATATGACCGATAGTTGTTTGTGCTTTTTAGTCTATTGCCGAACGCATTGATGTAAAATGAATCGTGAATTTGTGGGGTAAAATCTACCTTTAAAGGAAATGGCAGTGCACAAACTATCAGAGGGGGTACGAAAGCTTTGAAAGGGCGCATTCTCAGGCAAAGGAGTATGATTGAATTAAATAGGCCGGGTAAAAATGTAACCGGGACTACGTGTGGCGTTTTTAGCTTCACATAGTCCCGGAAGGGTCACTTAAAGTAATGCTGACTTACAACGAAGCATTAAAAGTGTTGGCTGCATCAGCTCCTCTTTTAGGCCAGCCAGAGGTTGAAATGCCTTTTGTATCAGCTTTTATACAATGAATTTTCCCATTGCCACCATCTTCTCCCATTGTCATTACAATTATATTGCCATTGCTAAGTAAGGTAATATCGGTAAATGGCGTAGCATTGTCGATGCCAATGGTGGATGCATATGCTGCGTATTTTATTTGTCCCGAGTAATTGGCTCCGTAAATGCCATATACGTCACCACAATACATGTTTTCGTCTTTGGCGTGAATCATGGAAGTAAAACTACCCATTGAAATGTATTCAGATTCACTTGGTGGTTCCACTGCCCATGATTTCTGACCGGTTAATCCGTCAATTTTGATTAAATCGTTGATTCCTCCATCGTAAACATGGCCTTGTTCATCCAATGTAATGCGTGAAGCATAAGGCCGTTCATATTCCCAAAGTTTCTGGCCCTGATTATTGTATGAAATTAAGATATCCATGGATGGATTGGCCAGTTCGCCATAGGCAAATGTAACGTTGCCGTTTGATGCGATAACCATGTCTTTCTCAAAATTAAAATAATAGGTTGGGTCGTCGCCCGGAAGTTGAACACTCCAATCTAAATTCATGGAACCATCCGCGTTTACCGTAACTTTATACAGATATCCGCTGGCCAAATACACAGTATTGCCATATGCTGCCATATTTAGCCAAACTCTGTCGCTGGTGATGGCCAATGCGCCGGCTACCGATCCATCATTCGGATTCAGGGCAAATAAATATGAGTGTTCAGCAGTCTCCCTCTCGAGTGTTATGAGAACTTTTTGTTGGGCAATAGCGATGGATGAGCTTATGGATAACATGGAATCGGGCAGGTTATATTCCCATAACTGATTTCCGTCTGAGGCATTCAAACAAACGACCTTTTGGTTTGAAGTGAAAAATAACTTGCCCTGGAAACAGGTTGGCATATTGTGGTGTGGCGAAGCGCTGTTGTTTGTTTTGCTCCATAGTTCTGCGCCGTCTTTGTCGAATGCCTGAATTGCATATCCATTGTTGTAATCACTTGACAGGATATAAATATGGTCATTCTCATCAATTGCAGGCATATAGTTTTGTCCTATAGCCGGATTTACAGGAAATGCAAGGTCTTTCGACCATGCTGTTTGGGCTTCTGAAGGTTGATTGTTGTTGTTATTCCCGTTCTCATCTTTGTTGCACGATGTAAATAAGAGAATGCCTGATAAGAAAAGTGTAATTAAAATTCCGCTCTTTTTCATGTTCATTTTTTTTGTTTTCAGTTGTTTTAGCTCAGTACCTGGTTTTTGATTGTGTTTGTTGTCAGTATTTTGTGGGTTCATTGATTTATGTTTAGCTACGGCTTAAAGCTTTTTTGTTTTGTGTTCATGCTGGTTTGCAACCTTGTAAAGCCTGGTTGGCCTTATTTTGGTTTTCATGTACTGCGTGTTGGTTTAAAAGCCTGGCAATAGCTGCCAATTGCAGGTAATTCTCAATTGAAAGGCTTTCATATGATTTTGAAAAGAATGAATCAGGTTATTGGAATCATAAAGGAGGCAGGCGGGTTTATGAATGAACCATGTTCATATTGATAAATTATAGTATCGACATTTTACGCTATCGTAATTCCGGGATTTATATGATTGGTACAATTGTGCCACCATCATGAAAAATGACAATGGACGCAATTTGAAAATATGCTCATTTCAAAAACCTACCCCCTCCGAAATGATTAATTTCCGGGGTGCAAACATAAAGGAATTCAGGGGGCGCGGAGTTGTAAAAAAACGACAAATTACGGGCGAAGCAACATTTTGGCAAATGCTTCTTTGTTAGAAAAATATATTTGGGGTGGCACTCCTGTCATAAGTCTGAAATCTTTGATAAAGTGGCTGTAATCATAATACCCCACCTCAAAGATGATGTCAGGGATTGGTTTGCCGGGTTGTTCGTTCAGCATTTTAAAGAAATTTAAGTTCCTGATAACCCGCAGATAAGTCTTAAGGCTTAATCCGATTCTTTCAGTAAAATAGCGCTGTCGGGTGCGATCTGAAACCGGACAAATATTTTTGATTTCTTCGGGTGATATCTTGCCTTTATTCTCATAAATTGTATCAGCTAAAATATCAAAATCATTATTTGTGAGGGGCTTATTGGCAATCAGCTGAAGAAAATAGTGGTTGAGAAGGGCTGCTTTATCGCCTTCTGTCCGGGCGTTTTTCAGCTCAACTGATAGCTGGTGCATATCATGGCCAAAAAATGGAGCTGCTGGTGTTCCTTTATCAGTAAACTGTTTTACACTTGTATTGAGGAGTTTATGCAGCGCCGTAGGTCTCAGGTTTACGCCAATAATTCTGGTGTTCTCTGTATTTTTGATTTTTGCAAATTTTGAAAGTTGTCCAATTATCATCACATCTTCAATCGGGAAATTATAATTGGAAAAGAAATTGTTCAAATTACTTCTTTCATGAAACTGAATAACAGGATGACCCAGTGGCGGAATATTGTCGTGCGTATTCGCATGATTCTGAATTAAGTAATAACTGTAAATGATATGATTCAGTTTGAAATCAGGTTTTATTTCTACAATTTGCATTGTTGCTGTTTGTTATAATGTCTGATAAAATGACAATGGCCGGTAAACCATTAAGTTATAATTGCGAGTATAAAAATCACTGCTATGGAGCAGTATGCCAAAAGCAGCAGTTCAGATGAGCCTCCCGATACTCATGTCCCGTTGTTTATGCTTTGATATCTGCCTTTGGCGGATAGCGTTCTCAAAAATACCCGATTCTTTTATTTCTCAGGTCATTTTTGTTTTCCGTTAAGAAAAATTTCCGGAACTAAATTGGCAAAACAGCGCGAACAGCACACCTCAGAATGAAGAATAGCCGTAAAGGCTTTCAGCGATTGTATTCGCTGGCAAAAATTTGATGGCAAAACAAGGCGCAATTAATTTAAGGCCAGTTTGCTTTATTTACTAATTTTCAGCATAATATCTGGCTTGTATAGCCTGGCATCTTTTTGTAAGGCATCGCCTGAGCTTTTAAGAGAAAATAAGCGACCGGGACCCCTGTTTTATTACAGTGAATCCCGGCCGATTTTGCATCCTTCAGACTAATGCTCAGTCTTTGTCGTCTGACGGGCATTTATTTTCAATTCGCATATAGCAATATGGTTGTACGCGCTTGCGTAATTCTCCTGACTTATTTACTTTGCTAAAACCGCAATGAGTCAGACTTCATTTCGGCGATTATCTCATTTTTAAATTGATAAAGCTTCACCAGGGTTTGAGATGATGCATCGTTGTTTTGTGGCGTAATGACTACAAAATTCATGGATGAAGTATCTAAATTATTGTGATCTATCCATGTTCCGGAGTTTACATAAATTGATTTTTGTCCAAGATGATCGGTGGATGCTTCTATTGTTGGTACATGCGAATGCCCGAAAACGACCAATCTGACATCTGAAGCCGGATTTAAAAAATACTGGGCTTTTGCCTGGTTGTCAGTGAAGGTTGCACTGGCTGAGCCCGCGATTGCTTGTTCGGCAGGAATGCTGACCGGCACATGATTGTAAGTTTGTCTCTGGCCCCAGCTGTCCTGTATGCCTTTGTAAAGTTTAACATCAATAACTCCGCCTACAGTTGATTGGAATGGCAAAATGTCATTCACAGCGTAAGAACCATTTAATCCATTGATATTTGAAACAATCAAAGGTTCATTAAATGATTCGTTTATTCTGAGATTGTTTAAGGCCCAATTCCATACTTTCCAGTAGCCGAATAATAAATTCTGGCTATCATCGCCAGCAACATTTTGTGTTACTACAGGGATACTGTCTCCTGTGGTTGGATATCCCTCAGATACATGAAGTGCGGCGATTCTTGTAAAAAAGTAGCCCGGAGGAGTAATTGTGCCAGGGGCTATATCCTGGTTGGAGAACGGGTCGGGTGCACAGAAGAAGTTGTAGCGGTGACCATGTTCAATGGCCATCTTTGGCAAGCCTTCAGGAGCGTATGTGCCTAATCCAAGTTCAGGGTCGCGGGCCTGGCTTATTCCCGGAAGTATGAGCTCAACACTGGCTTCTGAAATTGTTAAATCATGGTTGCCGGGGACATAGGTTACCAGAATTTTCTTTTCCTGGATTATGCTGTTTAACTGATCAAATACCCCTTTGTTTGCGGCTGCTATTCGTTGCACAAAATCTGCCTGATCTTTTCCCTGATATGTATCTATGGGGGCCGGAACAAACCATTCATCCAAAAGGTCGCCGGCAATAACCAGCTCTTTTACATTGGCTGAAGTTCTTACCTGGTTCAGGAAATTTTCGAGCGCAGGCAGGTTTTTGTTACATTCTGCATAAGCAAGGTCGGCACCTAAATGTATATCACTGATTACAACAATCATACTCCTTTCGGTAGTTCCATTGTTAAAAGCATCTTTGACAATGGGTTCATCTTTTTCCTTATTACAGGACAATAACAAAATAAATGCTATTCCCAAAATGGCTGTTGTCAGCAAATAAAAGGTTCTTTTCATCTCCTTGTTTTTTAATTTTTTTGATTTTTCCTTGTTCTTCAGACTCTTCCCCATTTCTAAGATGGCGGTAATTGGATATCCAATTCAATTAATTAGTTTAGGCTGTGTTGCTCATCGGTTTTCTGTGTTTTTATGCTGGATTAATTCTGTCATCACTGCCTGAATCTTTTCAAAATCTTCACTTTTCGAAAAGAAGTAGTCTGCTCCGGCTATCATAGCCTGTTGCCTGTAATGTGATTCTGCATAAAAAGTGAGTAGCATTAATTTTACGGTGTGATCTTTTTTTCTTACCTCCCTTATTACTTCCACTCCTTTGATACCAGGCATTTTATTATCCAGAATCGCTACATCTGGGTTAAGTGTTTGTATAGCAGTCAGGGCGTCTGTTCCGTTGCTGAAACTTCCTATGACTTCTACCTGCTCCAGGTTGTTTAACATTTGCTGAAGCCTGTCAAGCATAAAAGCTGAATCATCTGCTATCAATACTCTCATTGGATGTAAGTGTGGAGGGCGAATATCCAATTAATTGTGCTGAATATTTGTAGGCACAGGACTAAATGCTTGTAAGAAAATGCTGATATTCATGTAAGGGAAATCTTACAGGAGGGAGGATGGTTTCACCTAAAGCCCCCGCGATGGTGTTGTGTCAATGAAGGAGATGGGCCATGCAGATGGCCTGGATTAAGCTTTTTAATAAAAAATTCAGGGAGGTAAACTATGTACTATAAAGGTTTATAACAGCTGATTTTCAAAGCAATAGCGGGCGAGATCTGTGTTTTTTCCAAGATTCATTTTTTCCATAATCCTTTTTCGGTAGGTGCTTACCGTTTTATTGGAGATAAAGAGTTCGTTGCCAATTTCTATCAATGATTTTCCTGCTGCAATCTTGAGCATGATTTCAAATTCGCGTTCCGATAATTTTTCATGTAAAGGTTGATTGCTGTTAGTGATTAACGATAAGGCCAGGCAATTGGCCAGCGACTGGGAGATATATTGGCCATTTTCTGCTATTTTTCTCACAGCCAGCATCAGTTCTTCAGCAGCAGTATCTTTGGTGAGGTATCCTGAAGCGCCGGAATGAAGGGCCCGAATGGCATATTGTTCCTGAGGATGCATGCTTAACATCAGAACATGAGTGGCCGGCCATTTTCTTTTTATCGTTTGCAGAACATCCAGCCCACTTTGATCGGGTAAAGAAATGTCGAGCAACAGGAGGTCATACGACTCTTTTTCGAGCATATTTATCGCTTCGTGTCCTTTAGCAGCTTCATGAATAAGCCTCACGTTTTTGTGTTGTGAGAGAATTTGCCTCAATCCGTCACGTACGATTTTATGATCATCACAAATCAGCACTTTCATAACCTGTTTTTAAAAGTGGGGGAACTTAATCATTATTTTACTTCCAAAATTTTCTCCGCGCGAGACCTCAAATGTGCCACCCAATGAGGTTGCTCTCTCTCTCATGCTCATGATTCCAAAAGATTTCCTGGCATTGATTTGCTCATCAGTAATACCAGCACCATTGTCGGAAACCTCAAAAAGAATGCAATTGTCATGCTTGCTGAGGATAATCTCGATGTGCGTTGCTCCGGCGTGTCGGGCTATGTTGGTGAGCGATTCCTGCATAATCCTGAACAATGGAAGCGATTGTTCGTTTGAAATGGAAATGCTGCTGTCGATATCCAGAAAAACCTCTATGCCATAGCGTTTTGCATATTCTTTGGTATACCAGTCAATGGCAGCTTCCAATCCAAGGTCGTCGATAATTTCGGGCCTGAGTTGCGATGTAATTCGCTGAACAGTTCGTATGGTGTTTCCAACCAGCATTTTAACATCTTCCAGTTTTTCTTTGGTGGATGGATCTGACGCGCTTTGCCTGATGAGCTCCAAATCGATTTTCACTGCAGTAAGTGCCTGCCCTAAGTCATCATGCAACTCTCTGGCAATGTTCATTCTTTCGTTTTCGCGGGCTTGCTCAATGTGTTTTGATAATTGATGCAACTGCTCCAGCGATTTTTGGAGTTCTCTTTCGGTCCTTTTTCTTTGGGTTATGTCATGTACTGTTCCAATCCATTTAACAGGAACACCTGCTGAATCGAAAATGATTTCGGCCTGTTCATGTATAAATCCTTCCTCTCCATTGGGGTAGATGATTCGCAAGTCAATGCTTAAGGGTGTAAAAAGGTTTTTTACATCCTCAATCATATCCATCAGTTGCTGAAAATCATCGCGGTGAACCATGCTGTAAAACAAATCAAGCGATGGCTCTATTTCGTCAGGTTCAAAACCGAATATCCTGAATGTTTCATCGGAGCACTGCATCCGGTTGCTTTTGTAATCGTACTCCCAGCTGCCTACATGTGCTATTTGCTGAGCTTTGGTGAGGATGGTTTTACTTTCGCGCAAGGCTTCCTGGGCCTGCTTTTGATCGCTCACATCTGTGCCCACTCCAATCAGGTATTGCTGCCCCTGGCTTTCTAATTTAACAGCAGTAAGCAGGAAGGGGATTGTATGACCATCTTTTGCCAACAGGTTTGTTTCAATTCCTGCTATGCCTGTATTTGTAAAATTATCCAGAGATTTTAAAACTGCAGTGTGGTTTTCGGGTAAATGCCAATCCAGTACATATCTTCCTTTCATCTCTTCAGGTGTAAACCCGAAAAGAATTTCATGCTGTTTGTTCCATCTTACCATCCTGAGTTCAGGATAGGTATAAAGGTAAAATATTCCGGGAATACTGTCTAAAAGCGCTTTGTTGAATAGTTGCTCTTTCAGGTATTTCCGACTTCTTTCCTCTAAATGTTCATTAGCCCTGGCCAGGTTTGCAATGGAGTTGCTTAATAGTTCAGAATGAAGGAGAATGGTTTGTTTTTGCCTGAAAAGATAAAGGAAAACCTCAACTTTGCTCAACAGTACCTTTTGCGAAAAAGGCTTGAGAATGTAATCGACAGCGCCTGAAGAATAACCCTTAAGCTCTTCTTCCTGATCAAAATAATTGGCCGTTAAAAATATAACGGGCACTTTGTTTTCTTCTCTTTTTTCGTTGAGCTTAACTGCCAGTTCATAACCCGACATGCCTGGCATTCTTACATCGACAATGGCCAGTGCAAGTTCAATGCCTTTAGCAACAATTAAAGCTTCCGGCCCTGAAATGGCGCTGATAATTTTAACATTTATCTTTTTCAGGACGGAGATAAGTAAATTCAGATTTTCTCTGCTATCGTCAACAAGAAGTATGGTAGGAGTGTAATGAATCTCTGACATATTGAGGAAAAAATGAGCTTACATTGAGAATTCAAATGTACGGAAATCAAATAGAGCAATCAAAGCCGGACGAGAGAAATATAGATAGTTCAACAAATCACAGGCGGGCAAATGTGTTTTTCAGGCTAGCAAATGTAATGTGGTTGATTTTTTTTCTCTCAGGCTAAGCTTCATATTTAATCAAACAGATGAAAGACCCGAAAACTATAAAATGTTTATTGAAACTCATTTTTAAGGCGCGGTTTTCTGTGTTGTGTGCTTTTATTCAGTGTCTTAACAAAAGTGGCTGAGGATTAAAGTTGTTAATTGTTTTGGGTTTTTTCAACATATTTTTGTGTTAAATAATTGTTGACCAAAAAATGTATTGAAATGGAAAAAGGAAAAAAGATTTCTCTCATCGTACTGGTAATAACCCTGTTTATTGCTTTTTACCATCTCTTTCTGGCTGACTTTATG
>JACJXH010000011.1 GCA_020636745.1 Lentimicrobiaceae bacterium
ATGTCAACAATAAAGCAAAATAAAATTGTATAAAAAATAACAGCCGGGGAACAAAAATTTGCTTAGGCTTGTAAAAACAACCAAATCTAACTAACTAAAACACATCTTCATGGATTAAGAAACGCTAATCCACTCATAATGTCGGTAATATAATTTTCAGTTCATAAAAGTTTCAATGAAATTTCCTACTTTTGCACCTCTTTAATCAATAGCCTAAAATTACAGGAGCATTAATGAACAAATACCCTGAATATAAACAACTTAACCTTTCATCACTCGGCAAAGAAGTGCTGCAGAGATGGGAAGATGAAAATGTATTTCAAAAAAGCCTGGATATCAGACGCGACTGCAAACCTTTCATTTTCTATGAAGGGCCACCCTCAGCCAATGGAACTCCTGGTATCCATCATGTTATGGCCCGGGCCATAAAGGACATTTTTTGCCGCTACAAAACCATGAAAGGCTTTTTGGTTAACCGCAAAGCGGGATGGGATACACACGGCCTGCCGATTGAAATTGCTGTTGAAAAATTTCTGGGCATCACCAAAGAAGATATTGGCAAAAAAATTTCGGTTGACGATTACAACAAGGCTTGTCGCACCGAAGTAATGAAATACAAGGACATGTGGGATGACTTAACCCGCCGGATTGGCTATTGGGTTGATTTGGAGCATCCTTACATCACTTTCGACAACAAGTACATGGAAACCATCTGGTTTCTGCTATCCAAACTTTACGAAAAAGGGCTTTTATACAAAGGCTACACCATTCAGCCTTTTTCGCCTGCTGCCGGCACCGGACTTAGCACCCATGAGCTGAATCAGCCTGGTTGCTACCGTAATGTTAAAGACAATACCGTTGTTGCCCAGTTTAAAGTTGTCCGCGATACAAAATCAGCTCATTTGTTTACCGACCTGCATGGTGAACTTTTCTTTATGGCCTGGACAACCACCCCCTGGACCCTGCCCAGCAATACAGCCCTGGCTGTAGGTAAAAACATTGAATATGTAAAGGTTAAAACCTTTAACCCATATACTTCGCTGCCCATAACTGTAATATTAGCCAAAGAGTTATATGGCAGGTATTTTCCTGAAAAAAATGCCGGACTGAAGCTGACTGACTTCGAATCAGGCCAAAAAGCAATTCCTTTTGAGCTGGCCGGCAATTACAAAGGCAGTGAATTGGAAGGAATGCGTTATGAGCAGCTTCTGCCATATGCACAACCTGCCGAAGGCGACGCTTTTCGCGTGATAACAGGTGATTTTGTTACTACCGAAGACGGCACAGGTATTGTACATATAGCGCCAAGTTTTGGTGCCGATGACTTTAAAGTAGCCAAACAAAACGGAATCGGGGCACTTACACTTGTTGACAGACAAGGCCGCTTTACCGAAGAGATGGGCGAATTTGCAGGCCGTTATGTAAAAGCAGAGTATGCTGCGGATTACGATCCTTCTAAAGAAGACAATGTGGATATCGATATCATTGTCAAACTTAAAAAGGAAAACCGTGCTTTTAAAACAGAGAAATACGAGCACTCTTATCCGCACTGCTGGCGTACCGATAAACCAATCCTTTACTATCCTCTGGACAGCTGGTTTATTCGCACTACCGCCTACCGCGACCAGATGCTGGCATTAAACAAAACCATCAACTGGAAACCTGAGGCAACCGGTACCGGTCGTTTTGGCAACTGGCTCGAAAATCTGGTCGACTGGAACCTGAGCCGTTCACGCTATTGGGGAACACCTCTGCCAATCTGGATGAGTGAAGACAAGGAAGAAACCCTTTGCATCAGCTCTGTAGCGCAGCTCAAGAGTGAAATTGAAAAATCGGTTGCTGCCGGATTCATGACATCCAACCCATTGGAAGCATATCAGCCTGGCGATAATTCTGACAGCAATTACAGCTCGTTTGACCTGCACAGGCCTTACGTAGATGATATTGTACTGGTTTCACCTTCAGGCAAAAAAATGCTGAGAGAAACCGATCTCATTGACGTATGGTTTGACTCAGGCGCCATGCCATTTGCCCAGTTCCATTACCCATTCGAAAACAAGGAAACACTTGACCGCTATTTCCCGGCCGATTTTATAGCCGAAGGCGTTGATCAAACCCGCGGTTGGTTCTTCACCCTCCATGCCATTGCTACAATGGCGTTTGACTCATTGTCGTTTAAAGCAGTTATTTCAAACGGACTTGTACTTGATAAAAACGGCAATAAAATGTCGAAACGCCTGAACAATGCAGTTGATCCGTTTGAAACCATTGAAAAATATGGCCCTGATGCAACACGTTGGTACATGATTACCAATGCACAACCCTGGGATAATCTTAAATTTGACCTTGAAGGAATTGGCGAAGTGCAGCGTAAGTTCTTCGGAACCTTATACAATACCTACAATTTCTTTGCCTTATATGCCAATATTGACGGGTTCACATACAGTGAAGCAGAAATTCCGTTAAACGAACGTCCGGAAATTGACCGGTGGATATTATCAGAGCTTAACAGCCTTATAGAATCGGTTGACGGATATTATGCCGACTACGAGCCCACCAAGGCCGGCCGCGCCATTGCCGATTTTGTAGATGCACATCTCAGCAACTGGTATGTTCGACTTTCGCGCCGCCGTTTCTGGAAGGGCGACTATTCAACTGACAAAATATCAGCCTATCAGACACTGTATAAATGTCTCGAAACTGTTGCCATCCTTTCTGCACCAATTGCTCCGTTCTTCACCGACAGATTATTTACCGACCTGAACGCAATAACGGGCCGCAACAAGGCAACATCAATACACCTTGCTGACTTTGTAAAAGCTGACACTTCCTGTATTGACAAATCACTTGAAGAGCGGATGCAGATTGCACAGAAAATATCATCAATGGTGCTTTCTTTGCGCAAACAGCACAGAATCAGAGTAAGGCAACCCTTAAGCCGTATTATGGTTCCTGTATCTTCCGAAGCTTTCAAAGAACAGGTTGAAGCCGTTAAAAACCTGATCCTTAGCGAAGTCAACATCAAAGACATCGAATACATTACAGGACAGGGCATTCTGGTAAAAAAAGTAAAAGCTAACTTTAAGGCCCTGGGCCCCCGGTATGGCAAACTGATGAAACAGATTGCTGCAACACTTGCGGGTATTGACCAATCATTGATTGCCCAGTACGAAAAAGAAGGAAAGCTGAACCTGTTGGTTGAAGGTGAATCAGTTGAACTGATTGAAGGAGACATGGAAGTTATTACCGAAGACATTCCCGGATGGGTTGTTGCATCTGTTGGCACATTAACTGTTGCACTTGATGTTACCATTACCGAAGAACTTCGCGAAGAAGGAATTGCCCGTGAGCTCATTAACCGAATTCAAAATATCCGTAAAGACAAAAACTTTGAAGTAACCGATAAGATTATCATCGAAGTTGAGAAAAACAATGGGCTGAGTGAAGCCCTGAATCATAATTATTCGTATATTTGTTCAGAGACCCTCGCCGAATCGCTGCAGTTTGTTGAAGGCATTCATCCTTCTAAAAGCATTGTAGTTGATTTGTCAGACGACCTGCAGGCAGTTATCAGCGTTGAACGCTTAGGCTAAGAGCAATAGAAACAGAGGTACGAACCTAAACTAAAATGGCTATGAACGTAAAAGAATCACAGGAAGAAAGCGTAAAAAACAGATATTCCGATGAAGAATTGGAAGAGTTTAAGCAAATCATCCTGACAAAGCTGGAGAAGGCTCGTAAAGATCTAAAAATGCTTACCGAAGCTTTTGCAAACAGCAATGAGCATGACATCAGCGACACTTCGCCTACATTTAAAGTGCTGGAAGAAGGCTATCAGGTTAATTCGAAAGAAGAAAACAGCAAACTGGCTGCTCGACAGGATAAGTTTATTACTGCTCTTGAAAATGCACTTGTCCGTATTGAAAATAAATCCTACGGAATTTGCAGAGTAACCGGTAGACTGATTTCGAAAGAAAGGCTCAGAATTGTTCCGCACGCCACGCTCAGCATCGAAGCTAAACTTAATCAACCTAAATAACTGATTAAGATCGTTGCCTTGTGATGGGAACTTTGCCCCCTCATCATTTCCAAAAAATTCAACCTGTTTTCGGGCAGCTATGCTGTGCCTTGCAGTGTAGTTTCCCTCAATATTATCCGTTATTGCTGACAAAACCCCGGGAATTTTGAAAAAATCATTTTTAATTGTCACTATAGTTCTGATTATTGATCAGACACTGAAGTTCTGGATAAAAACCAATATGAGCCTGGGTCAGGAGTTCAATATTATTGGCAACTGGTTTATTATTCATTTTACTGAAAACCCGGGCATGGCTTTTGGTATGCAGTTTGCCGGTGATTATGGAAAGTTAATCCTCAGCCTGTTCAGAATTGTGGCTATAGCAGGTATCATTTACTACCTGTACATGATTACCCGTAAAAAAGTAAAAACAGGGCTTTTAATCAGTCTTTCGCTGGTATTGGCTGGCGCTATTGGCAATATGATTGACAGTGCTTTTTATGGCATGTTATTCAGCAGCAGCAATTATTTTGAAGTTGCCCGCTTTTTACCAGCCGAAGGAGGTTATGCTTCATTCCTGCACGGACGGGTGGTTGATATGTTCTATTTTCCGGTTATGCAAGGCTTTTATCCCCAATGGGTGCCTTTCTGGGGAGGTGAAGAATTTATCTTTTTCAGACCAGTCTTTAATATCGCTGATTCTTCCATCACCATAGGGGTATTGATGATGATTGTTTTTCAAAAGCAGTTTTTCAAGAAGTAATCTGCGCATTCATACTATAAGGAAGCCAAGGCTCTATTACGTTTTGCCAGCCCCTTTTCCTGATTAATACATGCTATTGCCTTCCTCTGACATCAATAATATGTTGTAAGACTCATGTCTGGTGACAGAGTCTTCATATGCTGAAACAAAATGATGCGCATTCAAGTTGTTTCCTTCGCATATTTAGCCAATTAAACTTTGGTTTCCAGTGTTTCGTTGCCCGAATTTTCCTGCTCTGCTAAAGCTGTAAGATCGGCCATTAATTCATCGAGGTTATGGGCATCTGTAAGCAGGAATTCGCCTATACGAGTGCGTCTTAAAGCGATAAGGTGCGCTCCGCTTTGCAGCAATTCACCAAAATCGCGGGCAATTGAACGGATATAAGTTCCCTTACTGCAACTAATCCTGAAATCAACATCAGGCATGGCAATCCGGGTTATTTCAAATTTTCTGATATGAACCGAACGGGCTTCCAGCTTGACTTCCTTTTCATTTCGGGCATAATTATAAGCCCGCTTCCCTCCTATTTTGATAGCTGAATAAACCGGCGGAATCTGTTGAATTTCTCCAGTTAGTGCGGCAGCAGCGTCCAGTATCATTTTATCAGTTATATGCCTGGTTTCGTATTCCTGATCAATTTCCTTTTCCAGGTCAAATGAGGGAGTGGTTGCGCCAAGCCTGAATGTACCGGTATACTCTTTTTCCTGCCCCTGAAACTCATCAATCCGTTTGGTTGACTTACCGGTACAAATAATAAGCAATCCATCAGCCAGCGGATCAAGGGTTCCGGCGTGCCCGACTTTGATTTTTTTGATACCCAGTTGCTTCTTCAGAAAAAACCTGAAGCGGTTAATCACATCAAAAGAAGTCCAGGTTAACGGTTTATTAACGAGAAGAACTTCTCCTTCTTCAAATTTATAATGCATCAGGCAATATTTAGGTCATATCCTAAAGCCAGCATGGCCAGGATGATTAGTCCGACTATTATCCGGTAATAGCCGAACACTTTAAAACCATATTTGGTCAGGAAAGCAATAAATGATTTAATGGCAATAAGTGCTACTACAAAAGCAACTGCATTGCCTATCAACAATGAATCAATATTGTCAGAAGTAATTGTCTGATAGTTTTGCAGCAATTTGTAGCCTGCAGCAGCAAACATGGTTGGCACAGCAAGAAAGAACGAAAATTCAGCTGCATTGCGGCGATCTAGTTTCTGAGTCATACCCCCAATTATGGTAGCTGCTGAACGCGAAACGCCGGGAATCATGGCAATGCATTGAAAGAAACCTATTTTTAATGCGGTGGGATAACTAACTGTTTGGTCTTTGGCCGGGTTTTTAAACCATTTGTCGACAAACACGAGCACTATTCCACCTAAAACCAACATTACAGCAACTACTACCACATTTTCGAGCAGGCTGTCGATAAAATCGCTTAGAAGAAAACCGATAACGGCTGCCGGCAAAAAAGCGACAAACAACTTAAAGTAAAAATCCAATGTTTGAAAAAAACGTTTCCAGTATAAAACAATCACCGAAAGAATTGCTCCAAACTGAATATTCACAGTAAAAGCCTTAACAAAATCATCAATTTTAATACCCAGCAATTCCTGGGTAATAATCATATGGCCAGTGGATGAAACAGGCAGAAACTCAGTAATTCCTTCCACTATTGCAATGATAATTGCCTGAAGAGTATTCATACTTTAATCGCGGGGTTTCTTCATTATGGCAAAAATTTCAATGATGTAGCCTGCCAGTATGAGCAATGGAGCAACGGTAAGTCGTTGCACATTAAAAATAGATTCGTTAAAAACGTTTGGATCATCTGATCCACCGCCAACCATGAGCACAAAACCAAGCACAATAACACCCAGTCCAATTAACATCAGGCGGTAGTTCTCTTTCCCAAAAGCGAACTGAAGCTCTTTATCGTTTACCGGAGCAGCCTTTTTTTCGGCAGCTACTTTTACCTTTTTATTTAAATCCATGTTAATTAATGCTTTATGTAAATTATCAGTTTCCAAAATAACAGGTTGTTTAAAAATCATCCACAACCACAAGCCACTGAAGCCCTTTTTGAACCAGGAAATACAGTAAAATTCAAATCAATAATAAAGATTATCATTACTTATTCGCAGGTATTTACGAACGGCAAACAAGGTTGAAATACCAGTAATAAACAATCCCAAAGCGGTAACAATTCCAAACAACGACAGAAACATATCAATATCCTGCAAATCAACCAGTTCAGGCATAGCCTGTCGTGAAAAATAAAGGACAAGACCGAGCAAAACTATGGCAATCAACGCACTAATAAAACCATGTAACAAACTACGCAGTAAAAATGGTTTTCTGATGAAGCGTTGTGTTGCACCAACCAATTGCATGCTTTTGATAATAAAACGCTTACTGTACACAGTCAGACGGATTGTATTGTTAATCAAAGCAAAAGAAATCAGTAACAGCACCAGAGTAAAAGCCATAATTACCATACTTATCCGGCGGATATTCTGATTAACAAGATCAACCAGTGACTTATGGTAAAACACTTCCTTTACTATCGGATTGGCCACCAGTTTTTTTTCCAGAATTTTCAGGCTGTCATTGTTGGCATAAGCAGCGTTTAGCCTGATATCAATAGAGGCAAGCAAGGGATTATACCCCAAAAAGCCAACAAAATCTTCGCCTAAATCTTTGGTAAGCTCTGTTGCGGCCTCTTCCTTGGTAATATATTCTGTTGATTTTACAAAATGCTCCAAATCGAGTTTTTTCTGAAACTCGAGAATCCCTGATTCTTTGACTTCCTCTTTAATAATTACCGAAAAGCCAATGTTTTCCTTTACATAGTCCGAAAGTTTACTGGCATGTAAAACAATCAAACCAAGCAAGCCCAGCATAAAAAGTACGAGTGAAATACTGATTATGGTGGTTGCTGTTGATGTTTGTAAACGCCTGCGGCTGAGTTTGTCTTCGGTGCGTGACATATGCTGAATTATGGCCACGAAAGTAATAAAAAAACAGAAACGAATTTTTGCTGCGGCCTTTATTGAATGGCAATAAAAAAAGCAGGTTCGATTCTTTTTACCTTTTGATTGTTTTGCAATGCTTGCTCATAAAGCAAACTGCCATCCTTCAAAACAGTGAGAATGGCAGTGTTGGATTTTCAGCCCGAAGTTTTTGATGAGGTTGCAACAGACAACGTAAAGACAAAATAACAGGTAATTATCGGGGAAAGAAATTCAATTATGGCTTTCCAACCTTCTCAATATTATCCATGCCTTCAATGTCCATGGCTTTTGATAATTTAGAAATTGACTTCAGATTGATATTACCGGTTATGTATATCAACAGGTTCTCATTTCCTCCTCCAATCATAAGAAATTCGGTAATTACATTTCCTTTTTTTCTGATGAGCATTTTAAAAACCTGGTCTTTTTCTTTTACTGACATGAGCTCTTCGTACTGCGCAGCCGGCAAACTTTTACTTATTTCCCTGAAAAAATTCAGGCTTCCTTTGGCTATGGTTTCATCGGGGGTGAGAATCCGGATTGACTCAAGACCTTTTACGGCATTGTTGAACTCATCTTTGCTCTCTGTTTCACTGGCAAATAAACTGAACATGGCTCTCGAAATGGTAACTGTAGTAAATCCATCTTTATCACCATATCTGGCAAACAATTGTTCCACCGCTGAATTTTGTCCTTTTACGCCCAGTGTACAGGCCAACAAACCCAGAAAAATCAGGATTCTTTTCATGATTATTTATTTTTTACCGAGTTAACAACTTTATCTATTTCTGTAATTCTGTGAAGATGATCAAACGATTCATCAACTTTTGACAAGTACTTCAGTTTAGACGAACTGCTGTTCATCGCCCTGGAAACTTTCAGTAATGCTTTTTTGGTTTCCAGGTATGCCAGATGAGGGTTGTCAAACGTATCCTTGACTTTCACTTCTGGTTTATCTATAAGCTGAAACAGTCCCAATACCAGGACAAGAACCGCCGCAACACTTCCCAGCCATTTAAAAATCCTCCTGTTTCGGTTTTCTGTTTCATCTCTCCATTTATGTTCAATAAGGGCATTCAATTCCTTTGCCACATCAAATGAAGGAGTTGTATCAGCACCGGCCTCTGTAAAATGACTAAACATTGCTTTAAAAATCAGATGTTCTTCTGCAACATCGGGCCGACTGAAATATTCTTTCAGCAGGCCTTCCTCCTCCAGAGTTGATTCACCATCGAGATATTTGTTTAAAAGTTCTTCAATCCTTTGCCAATCCATAGCTGTATATTTTGATTAACTCATTTTTTACCCATTTCCGGGCATTACAAAGCTGAACTCTTACGTTGTTTACTGAAGTTTCAGACAAGACTGCAATTTCTTCAAAAGTAAAACCGTCAATATCGCGCATTTGCATGATTAATTTTTGCTTTTCGGGCAACAAATTCATCACTTTCCGGACTTCAATAAGGCTTTCATTATGGTCAAAAGCAATTTCAGGGTTGAGTCCAGTAGATGATAACACTTCAATATCAACCACAGGTTTAAGAAGACGAAGTTTATCCAGGCATTTATTTTTAAGCATAGTACAGGCGAAAGCATCGATACTTGACAAATGATGAAGTTCGCCGCGCGTTTCCCACAGTTTCAGGTACAATTCCTGCAGAATATCTCTGGCTGATTCTGAATCGCCCAGCAAGCGGTATGCCATGCGATAAAGCTTTTCGCCCATCGGCAAAACGGTTTTTTGGAACTCCTCTTTCGTCATAACCAGTTCAAACGGCCGCAGTGTTTCTTACTTCTATAAGTTCGCTGTATATACTTCAAACATCAACAAACCACATTTAATCGTTAGTTTAAATCCTCGTGGTGAGTATGGTTATCATCTGCCACGTCATTTGCTATCTTTTTCGCCTGTTCAAGCGACATACTCCCGGTAACTTCAATCAATACATTGTTATCGCCACCTGAAACAAACAACACTTCTGTAATGCGTTTTCTGTCTTTTTTGCATAAAAGAATTGAATTTTCGCCATTGTGCTTTACACTCATCAGCTCTTCATAACCTGAGCGATCGATACCCGGAACAATTTCCGAATAGAAATTCATTCTCTTGTTAAGCGCTTCGTCCTGAATGGTAAGTATCCTGAGCGAATTTATTTTTAAGTCAGGGTCCTGAGCACTGGCATCAAGCATTTCAGCCGGCAAATTGGAAAACTTCACCGTCAGAAAACCGTCTTTATCGGCATAGCGCTCGAAAACTTTATCGAAAGTGTGATTTTGAGATGACACACTACAAGAACAGAAAAGGCCAATCAGGCAGGATAATAACAGGTTTTTCATCATGATTCGTCTTTAGTTAATTGTATGATTTACAAATAAGACGAATGAAACCCGATTTTATTAATGTGTTTCCCGAAAATAATTTTGAATTTGCCTTTTGCCGGAAAATAGCACTACAACAAAAAGTATATTTTTAATATCCAACAGAATAAACTACCACTCCCTTTTTTTTAAAGTCAGCCACCATCCGTTGGTAATTGTCCTCATTTATATTACTTAGTTCTTTTCTGGTAATGGCTTGATTATAGCTTAGGAAAAATGTTCCGAAAAAGGAAGAATCAAAATAATAGGTGGCAAACGGATTTGATTTCAATCTATCAATATCATCCTGACTCAAAATAAGAATATCACCGGCACCGTGATAAATTTTTTCACCTTTATCCAGTTCGCGCACCGATTTTACCTTGTTATAATCAAGGTTTCCCTGAAACTCCGCCTTTGTGGCAATTAACTCATCAATGGAATCGTTTTTAATGATGAAAATTTCGGTAATCAACTCCATTTCCCATTGATAGCCTAATGTCTGGAAGTATGGAAGCATACTTTCTGGAAATCTGTTTTTCCAGACAGCGGTATCCAATACCCCTGTTAGCCAGGCTTCATTCCATTTAACATAACCTGTAACCTTTTGCCCGCTGGTCAACGTAAGTTCAACTTTTCTAAGCTCCCAGCAAGCCAAACAGCCTGCCTTTGCATTATAAAAACCGATAACCAGGATGATTATTACCAATAAGTTCTTCATAAAGACAGTTTAAAAGGGGGGTATTGCCGGATTAAATTTTCGATAAAAATAAGAAAATAACTCAGCATGCCATCAACATAAATGACAACAAAACCGCCATCAACCTGATGGTGCAGCCTGCGTAAAAAGAAAAATATGATAAATGACCGTAATCCCGGTCAAAGCCATAAACAACAATTGATGCAGGCAAACCAAATGACGGATATCAAAACCATGAATTACAATCTGAAACTCAAAACCTGAGGCGAGGAGCCTTTTTGATTGACCCTTCGTCCCAAATCAAAATCCTTTGTACCTTTGGCCCCTTAAAAACAAAGCAAAACCAATGGATTATAACTTCAGGGATATTGAGAAAAAATGGCAGAAAGCCTGGGCAGAAAATAAAACCTACAAAACTGAGATCGACCACAGTAAACCTAAATTCTACGTACTGGATATGTTTCCTTATCCTTCAGGTGCAGGTTTGCATGTAGGTCACCCTCTTGGCTACATTGCATCTGACATCTACGCCCGTTTCAAAAGACTGAAAGGTTTTAATGTATTGCATCCGATGGGATACGATGCTTATGGACTTCCAGCTGAGCAATATGCTATTCAAACCGGCACACACCCTGCGGTTACTACTGAAAAAAATATTGCCCGCTATCGCGAGCAACTCGATAAAATAGGCTTTTCGTACGATTGGGATCGCGAGGTGCGCACCAGTGATCCGGCCTACTACAAATGGACTCAATGGACATTTATACAGCTTTTTAACTCATGGTACAACAATGAAACCCAAAAAGCTGAACCTCTTGAAAAACTAATATCGGCTTTCAATCATTCGGGCAATCAAAACATCCATGCAGCCTGCAGTGAAACATCACCATTTACTGCAAGCGACTGGAATGCCATGAATGAAAAAGAACAGCAGGAATTACTGATGAATTATCGGTTGGCATACCTTGCCGATACCATGGTGAACTGGTGTCCGGCATTAGGCACAGTTTTGGCAAATGATGAAGTCAGCGACGGGTTTTCGGTCAGAGGCGGGCATCCTGTAGAACGCAAAACCATGAAACAATGGCTATTGCGCATCACTGCTTATGCCGATCGATTACTTGAAGGACTTGAGCGGGTTGACTGGTCTGAGTCAATCAAAGAAATACAGCGAAACTGGATTGGCCGCAGTGAAGGCTGCTCAGCTGAATTTGCCATCAAAGATTTTGATCAAAAATTAGAGATATTCACTACCCGTGCCGACACCATGTTCGGGGTTACATTTATGGTTTTGGCCCCTGAACATCCCTTTGTTTCAGAAATTACAACCAGCGATTGCCGCGAAAAGGTTGAAAACTATGTACAATGGGCAAAAAACCGCTCTGAACGGGAAAGAATGACCGAAGTAAAAAAAGTGAGTGGTGAGTTTACCGGTGCATACGCCATCAACCCGCTAAATGGAGAAGAAATTCCCATTTGGGTTGCCGACTATGTTCTGATGGGATACGGAACAGGAGCAATTATGGCTGTTCCGGGTCACGACAGCCGCGACTTTGCCTTTGCCCGCCATTTTAACCTACCCGTAATTCAAGTTGTAACCCGTAAAGGAGAAGCACTGGTTGACCCGACAGATTGGGAAGACTCCTACGATTCGAAGGAAGGTGTGATGATCAAC
Organism: Lentimicrobiaceae bacterium; assembly: GCA_020636745.1. Taxonomy (NCBI): domain Bacteria; kingdom Pseudomonadati; phylum Bacteroidota; class Bacteroidia; order Bacteroidales; family Lentimicrobiaceae; species Lentimicrobiaceae bacterium. Next base: position 12,528 of record JACJXH010000011.1, read on the forward strand.
AGCGGATTTATTACAGGTATGGAGGTTAAAGAAGCTATTTCGACCACAATACGAAGGATAGAGGAGATGGGAATAGGCTATGGAAAGGTTAATTTCCGGCTTCGCGATGCTATTTTCAGCCGTCAGCGCTACTGGGGCGAACCTTTTCCGATCTACTATAAAGACGGAATGCCATATGCCATAAGTGAAGACCAACTTCCACTCGAGCTGCCCGATGTAGATGCTTACCTGCCAACTGAAAGTGGAGAACCACCTTTGGCACGGGCTAAAAACTGGAAAAATAATGACGGTCATTCATTGGAAACCAATACAATGCCCGGCTTCGCCGGCTCAAGCGGATATTATCTCCGGTATATGGATCCGCGCAACGATCAGGAATACTTTTCAACGGAAGCCAATGCCTACTGGCAAAACGTTGACCTTTACATGGGCGGGGCCGAGCACGCTACAGGCCACTTAATATATTCCCGTTTCTGGAATAAGTTTCTTTTTGATCTTGGAAAAACGGTAAAAGACGAACCATTTCAGAAACTTATCAACCAGGGAATGATTCAGGGACGTTCCAATTTTGTTTACAGGATAACAGGTACGAATAAATTCGTAAGCTACAATCTCCGCAAAGAATACGAGGTACAACCCATCCACGTTGATGTAAATATCGTTCATAACGACATTCTTGACATTCAGGAATTTATCAAATGGCAACCCCAGTTCGCTGAAGCCGAATTTATTCTCGAAGACGGCAAATATATTTGTGGGTGGGAAGTTGAAAAAATGTCAAAATCGAAATACAACGTCCAGAATCCTGACGATTTGATTGAAAGGTATGGTGCTGACACCCTTCGGCTTTATGAAATGTTTCTGGGGCCTTTGGAACAGTCAAAGCCTTGGGATACCAATGGCATTGAAGGTGTTTTCCGGTTTATGCGCAAACTCTGGAGACTTTACCATGACTTTGACAACAACTTCCTGGTAAATGACAATCCCCCGTCTGCAGCTGAACTAAAAGTACTGCACAATACCATCAGAAAAGTTCAGGATGATATAGAACGCTTCTCGTTTAACACCGCAGTTAGTGCATTTATGATTTGTGTCAATGAACTTACTGAGCTAAAGTGTAATAACCGCAGCATCCTCAGCGAGCTTGCCGTTCTTATTTCGCCTTACGCTCCTCATATTGCAGAAGAACTCTGGAATCTATTGGGCAACAAAGGCAGTGTAACACAGGCAGCGTTCCCTGAATATAATAATTCTTTTACGGTTGAAAATACATTCGAATATCCCGTTTCATTTAACGGGAAAATGCGTTTTAAACTCGAATTACAATTAGGAATTCCGGTTGCTGAAATTGAAAAAGCAGTATTAAATGCTACAGAATCAGCCAAATATCTGGAAGGTAAAACCCCGAAAAAAGTCATCATTGTTCCCGGAAAAATCGTGAATGTCGTTATTTAGAATCTTCTAATTCATTTTATTTGACAGGGATACGGTAATTCGTATCCCTGTTCAGTCTTTGACAAAAACTTTGAATTATCTAATGGGCAGGTGTAAGAAACTTATACACCAGCTACTTTTTAAGCGAATGCTTCACCAAACTATTCTGACAATAGTAAGAGAAAATGATTATTTTTGTCTCACTAAGTCACTCATTTAAAACTTTTTCAATTGAAAAAATTTACTCTCTTTACCATTTCACTACTCGCCTTATCAGTAATTTTAATAAGCTGGGGAGCTACTGGTCACAGCAAAATCAGTGAATCATCTGCCTTATCGTTCAATCAGCAAATGCAGGGTTTTCAAACCTGGATTGGATTTCTGCGCGATCATGCGTCAGATGCAGATTATCGCAAAGCAACTGACCCGACAGAAGGGCCTAAACACTACATTGATATTGACAATTACGACTCTTTCGTTTCTTCAGGAAGAATTCCGCAAACCCTTGACTCTGTGGTAAGCATATATGGGGCAAATTTTGTTGAAGACAACGGAATACTCCCATGGGCAACACTAACTTCATTTGATTCACTTCGCAACTGCCTGCAACGCCTCGATTTTGACAATGCCAAAATTTATGCAGCCGATCTTGGACATTATGTAGCCGATGGCCATATGCCATTGCACATTACCAAAAACTACAACGGTCAGTTGACAGGAAACACAGGAATTCATTCCCGCTATGAATCTACCATGATCAATGCATATATTGCTCAGTTTACCTATCCCGGCCAGGATGCTACTGAAATTTTAAATGTAAACCAATATGTATTTGATTACTTATATGGCAATTACAGCTATTGTGATTCAATTCTGGCGGCTGATAATTATGCCAAATCCCAATCGTCAAACTATTCATCATCCACTTACAAGAATGCATTGTGGAGCAAAAGCAGAAGCTTTACCATTCCCTTGTTTGAACGTGCATCGCATGCTTTGGCTTCGCTTTTATACACCGCATGGATTCAGGCCGGAAGCCCTACTTTAGTCCCAACCGGCACAGATGAAAATTTAACCATAAGCAATGCTGTTCTGCAACAAAACAAACCCAATCCATTTAGATCATCAACACAAATCTCTTACACAATTAAAGAAACTTCAAAAGTACTTTTACAGGTGCATGATATCAATGGCAATATAGTTGACACGCTGGTTAACTCAACCCTGAATAGTGGCGATTATTCCTGTAACTGGACCCCCGCACATTGCAGTACCGGCATCTATTATCTTGTTTTACATTCAGGCAAATTTATTCAGGCCAAAAAAATGGTGTATTCAGGACAGTTTTAATTTGATGTCAATCAGCTTCTTAGAAACGATAACAACTTATTCAAAAAGAATTATAACTCAACACAGTTAATTTTTTGTTGTTTCATTAGTTTTTAACAACTTCATCCTTTTACTTTTGTTGATAGGAATAGCATTCCTTTTGGAACGCTTTTTGCAAAACAAGCTTTAAACGATATTGGGATGAACATCAAATCTGCTTTTGTAAAACTCCTTCTGCTTACTTGTATTCTCATATCAGTAAAACATACAACTATTGCCCAGCCCTTAAGAACCATTGAAAATGCAGCATTCACAACCGGCGAAAAGCTTACATTCAGGGTTTATTACCATTCTTTGGTTACGGGCAAAGTCACAGCAGGAGAAGCAAATCTTGAAATAAAAAAGAATACTGTAAAAAAGAATGGCCGTGATGCTTATCATATTATTGGCTCAGGGCAGTCAAAAGGAGCATTTAACTTCTTTTTTAAAGTAAATGACCGTTTTGAAACTTTTGTTGATGAGCAGGCATTGATTCCCTGGCAATTTACTCGCCGTACCCGTGAAGGTGGGTATAAAAAAGACGATGAAGTCAACTTCAGACAAACCATGGGACTTGCTGTCAGCCGAAATGCTGTTACTAAAATCCCCGAGAATACACAGGACATCCTCTCCGTATTTTACTACGCAAGAACACTAGATGTAACCGGCCTTCAAATGGGCGATTCATTTCCTCTCTCCTTTTTTCTCGATGATTCACTCTATGTTTCTAAGATTGTATATCTGGGCAAAGAAAAGATAAAAACAGAGCTGGGTGAATTTAACTGCTTAAAGTTTAAGCCAATGGTGCTTAAAGGAAATGTATTTAACGAGCCTTACCCCATGCAATTGTGGATTACCGATGACCTTAACCGTTTGCCTGTAATGGTTCAAACAGCCGTTATTGTTGGCTCAGTTAAAATGGAACTCATTGAATACCAGGGGCTGAAAAACCCTTTTAACTCAAAAGTTGCCGTTACCCGAAAATTAAACTAATGCAATCGGAGTAAATTTTTTGACTTCGGTTTATGGAATTTCACGCTAACTCACATCCTGATATCTGAACGTAGTGGCATTTCTTTGCCGGATACAGGGCGTTTTACTGTTATAAAACAATTGAAATATGAGAAATAGACTTTTGCTGATTCTCAGCATAACTGGTATACTTGCTTTTGCAGGTTCTGAAATAGTAAGGCATAATTTAGTGCCTGATTCTCAAAAAATAAAAACCAATATGCAAAATAGCCATGACAATGATGGTATCTGGAAGAAGATAGATTCACTGGCAAATGAAGGCTTGCCACAATCAGCGCTCAGTTTGGTTAATTCAATCTATCAATCTGCAGAAAAAGATGGCAATATGCCCGAATTTCTGAAGGCCTCTATTTATCAGCTAAAACTAAGAAGCGATTTTGAGGAAAATTACATTGAGCACTTTATAGGTGAAACCGAAAAGAATATCGATACAAAAGCGGCTCCGGCCCGACAAGTATTGCACTCAATCCTGGCCGACCTTTACTGGCAATATTACCAGCAGAACCGCTACAAAATACTCGACCAGTCAATAAATCCTTCCAACACATCAACTGATTTGGAAACATGGGATGCCGTCAGATTTGTACAAAAAACATCGGCTCATTACCAGGCATCACTTGAAAACTCTCCCCTATTAAAATCCATTCCACTTAAAATTTTTGACCCTATTTTACAACCCGCTGAAGGATCTAAAAAATTCAGACCGACACTTTTTGATTTTATAGCACATCGCGCTGTTGATTTCTTTAAAGACAACGAAGCTTCAATCACAAGGCCTTTGAATCCTTTCATTATGAAGGACTCTGCCCTGCTGGGAACTACAAATGATTTCATTTCATCAAAAATCCAAACATCCGACACATTATCATTTCATTATCAGGCCATTAGACTGCTGAAGCAAATGGAAGCATTTCACCAGAACGACAAAGATCCTGTTGCGTATATTGATGTTTTGCTCAAAAGAATGGAATTTGTAAGATCCATGATCAATTTGCAGAACAGAGACAGTGTTTACCTTAAAACCCTTACTCAACTTGAGGCCGATTACGCTGACCTGCCGGTTTCGGCCGACATTATTGAGAAAATTGCAGCTTTCTGGTATACCGAAAACATACCATCAAATCTAAAAAGTTCAGTTTTAGAACAAAATGAGCCCGGTAAAAATTACGTTATCGCCCGTCAGTGGTGTTTGAAAGCCATTGAAAAATATCCTGAAAGTGATGGCGCCAAAAACTGCAGAATGATACTAAATGATATTGAAGAACCTTCCGTTAGCTTTATAGTCGATCAGCAGCAAATTGCTGACCAGGCATTTCCGGTTCTTCTCAATTTCAGAAACACAAAAACCATTTGGTTCAGATTGTTAAAACCTGATTATGACAGTAATACCGGCTTCAGACAAGAAGTTTACAGTGAACGGGGCATGGAAAAATATCTTGAAATGAAACCTGTAAAATCATGGAGCCTGACGCTGCCTCCAACCAGTGATTACTTAACACATAGTGTCGAAATAATAATGCCTGCCATTGAATTGGGCTATTATGCCCTGTTGGTTTCAGGAAGCGAAGACTTTAAACAGGGAAGCAACACACTGGCAGTGCAGGATTTCTGGGTAAGTAACATCAGCTACCTGAGCAAACGTAACGACGATGGCTCAGGCCTGTTTTACGTTCTTGATCGTGCATCGGGCAAACCACTTCAGGATGTTACCGTTCAATCCTTTACACGAGAATATGATTCCCGCAGCCGTAGTTACATCCGCAAACACAAAGAGGTTTATAAAACGCTTTCTGATGGTTCATTTATTATTAAAACTGCTGACGCAAAAGACAATGCTACCCTTTCTTTTGATTTTAAATTGAAAAACGATCGGCTGGTCGCTGAAAATTATTTCTCGCGTTACCGAAATTATGAATCAATGAAAGGAGAAAAATTAAATACTTTTTTCTTTACAGACAGAGCTATTTACCGGCCGGGACAGATTGTGTATTTTAAAGGAATTGTTGTTGGTAAAGAAGGCGAAGTGAACAGGATTGTTGCAGGCGAACAGTCAACTGTTAACCTCTTCGATGTAAATGGACAGAAACTTTCATCTATTGACGTTTCATCCAATGAATTTGGCTCATTCAGTGGATCATTTGTTTTACCGGCTTCTTTACTTGGCGGACAATTCCGAATTGAAAATGGAACAGGAAGCACTTTCATCAATGTTGAAGAATACAAAAGACCAAAATTTGAAGTTCAATTTCAGCCCATTGCCGGAAACTACCGCCTGAATGAAACAGTAACCTTAACCGGAAAAGCTGAAAGCTATACAGGTGTGCCTGTTACCGGAGCAAATGTCAGCTACAGGATTATTCGTGCTGCGTCATTTCCGTTTATGCGCTATGGTTACAGGCTTTGGCCCGGCCATTTACCCGAAAGTGAAATTGCCAATGGACAGCTGACAACTCTTTCAGACGGCACATTTGAACTGAAATTTAATGCCCTCCCCGACCCTTCTGATTTTGGCGACCTCGACCCTGTTTATCACTACACCGTTTTTGTTGATGTAACTGACCTGAACGGAGAAACCCATTCTGCTGTAACATCGGTTCCGGTAAGTTCAAAAAACCTGCTAATTGCACTGGATATGCCGTTGACCATTAACCGTGATAATGATCCCACATTCAGATTATCATCTACAAATCTGAACGGCAAAAGTATTCCTGCCGAAATTAAAATTGAAGCCTACAAACTTAAACAACACGACAGAATTACCCGAAAACGGAACTGGGAAGCTCCGGATATGACACTTTATGAGCGAGAAGAGTTTATAAAACAATTGCCTTCCGATTTATACATGAATGAAAACGAACAGGCTTTAAACAAAGATAAATCCGTTTATCAGAGCACTGTAAATACAACTACCGACAGTGTCTTAACCATTTCAGGCCTTTCGAAATGGGAGCCCGGAAAATATCTGATCACGCTAAGTGCTACCGATGCATATGGCCAAAAAGTAAACTCAGATAAAGAGATTGTGGTCTTTTCCGCTGAATCAAAAAAAGTTCCGGTTAAACAAGCTTTATGGTGCAGCTTGCTTACACCGGAAGTAAAGGCTGGTAACAATATCAGGCTGCTTGCCGGAAGTGCGGTTAAAAACGCGCAATTGCTCTACGAAGTACAGCTTAAAGGAAAAACAGTAAAACAAGAATGGATAAACCTGTCACAGGAGCAAAAACAGCTTGATTTCAATGTACCTTCAGATTTCTCAGGAACCGTAGACATCAGTTTAACTATGGTATACGACAACAGAAGTGAAAGTTTTATCACTTCTGTAAATGTACCTGACAAAAGGCATGAACTGAATATAGCGTTTGAGTCATTTCGCAGCCCGCTGTTACCAGGTGGAACAGAAAAGTGGAAGCTTAAAATTACCAACCCCGATGGCCAACCCTTGTCAGCAGAACTACTCACAACCATGTACGATGCTTCACTTGATGCCTTTGCCCCTCTCAACTGGCCTTTCAGTATTTATGAAAAATGGTATGAAGCCACTTTCTGGGAAAAAAGTCATGCATTTGAAACTGCTTTCAGTTTTGTTTCCCGGGACCGTCGTTTTGATAGAAATCAGTTAGTTTTCAGACAATACGATCAGTTAAACTGGTTCGGTTATAACATGTTTGGAAGAGGCTTTAATGGCCGGGGTCTTAAGGGTGGATTCTTACAACCAGAGGCAATGGCAAAGGTTGACAATGTAATGCCGGAAGATGACAAGGAATACGAATCCGAAGAATTATCGGTTACGGTTCAGACCGACAGCAGACAATCTATCCAAAATCCTGAGCCACAAATACGCCGAAATCTGAACGAAACAGCATTTTTTTATCCTCAGCTTTCGACAAATGAACAAGGTGAGATTCAGATTGAATTTACCACGCCTGAGGCCCTAACCCGCTGGAATTTTATGGGTTTGGCCCATACCACTGATTTAAGATACCATCAGTTTACAAAAGAAGTTATTACCCGTAAAGACTTGATGGTTACACCCAATCTGCCTCGCTATTTTCGTGAAGGAGATAAAATAAGTATCCAAACAAAAGTAAGTAACCTTTCACCTAATCCAATGCAGGGTTGGGCAAAACTCCAGTTGTTTGACGCCATAAGCATGAAACCCCTCGATGATTTGATGAAAAACGATTCAGTTTTGCAGGATTTCAGTGTGGATAAACTTGGCAATACATCCGTTCAATGGGAAATTGCCATCCCTGACGGACTCGAAGCTGTAATGGTTCGTATAACAGCTCAGGCAGGAAATTATAGCGATGGTGAAGAAATGATACTTCCTGTGCTGACCAACCGCATGCTGGTTACTGAAACTTTTCCTCTTCCTGTAAATGGGAAAGAAACCAAAAAATTTGATTTCTTAAAACTTATCCATCAATCTGACAACAGTTCAAGTCTCCGCAATCACCGGCTAACACTTGAGTTTACTTCCAATCCAGCATGGTATGCTGTTCAGGCACTGCCATATCTGACAGAACAATCAGGTGAAAATACCGATCAAATATTCAATCGCCTTTATGCCAATAGCCTTGCGGCCTTTATTGCTAATAGTAATCCCAAAATCAAGGCAGTATTTGATTCATGGAAAAACCTTACGCCTGATGCGCTTCTATCGAATCTGGAAAAAAACCAGGAACTGAAAAATCTAATGATAGAAGAAACGCCATGGCTCATGGATGCAAAGGATGAATCGGCTCAAAAACAACGTATTGCGCTTATGTTTGACATAAACAGAATGGCCTCCGAAAAACAGACAGCAACCCAAAAACTACAACAATCACAATCAGTCAGCGGAGGTTGGTCATGGTTCGCTGGGATGCCGGAAAGCAGGTACATAACTCAGCTTATTGTAAGTGGATTTGGCAAGCTTCATTATTTGAAAGTTACAGATCTAAGTAAAGATGATGCTTTACATAAAATGGTACAACAAGCCGTCGTTTTTCTGAGCCGTGAAATGGCAGATGATTACAACCGTTTGCTTAAAGATTATCCAAAGGATATGGAAAAAAATCACTTAAGCGAACAACAAATACAGTTTCTTTATGCAATGAGCTATTTGCCCGAAACGATAAAGCCTGACAAAAATGCAGAAAAGGCCATAGCCTATTTCAGTGAGCAGGCCCGCAAATATTGGACAGGCCGCGGTCTCTTTACACAGGGAATGATAGGCTTGTGGGCCGGTCGAAGCGGAGACAGAAAGACTTCATCGGCCATTCTCAAATCAGTCAGAGAAAAAGCACTTTCCAATACTGAAACAGGTATGTACTGGCGCGATAATACCGGAGGTTTTTACTGGCATCAGGCACCGGTTGAAACACAATCTCTTCTAATTGAATTTTTTGAAGAATTTGGCAATGATTCGAAATCGGTTGACCAGATGAAAACCTGGCTGTTAAAACAAAAGCAAACCCAGTCATGGCCAACTTCAAGAGCAACTGCAGATGCAGTTTACGCCCTGTTGCTTCGTGGTGGTGACTGGCTTCAAACAAACCCGGGAGTAAATATAACTGTCGGAGAACAGACACTAAACCTGGTATCAAAACAACCGGATACGCATAGTGAAGCCGGAACAGGATATTTTAAAAAATCGTGGAATGGCGGTGAAATTACACCTCAAATGGGGAATGTAAGTATCAGCAAATCAACCACCGGCCCTGCATGGGGAGCTCTTTACTGGCAATACTTTGAGCATCTTGACAAAATTTCAGGTCATAACAGTCCGTTGCGCATTCACAAACAGTTATTTATAAAAACAAACACCGAAAACGGGCCTGTATTGCAGCCAATAAATGATTCCAATACACTTCAGGTTGGTCAGCAAATTACAGTAAGGGTTGAGCTTTCAACTGATCGCGATTTAGAATACGTCCATCTGAAAGATATGCGTGCTGCCGGTTTTGAACCCGTTAATACACTTTCAGGTTACCGATGGAATGGAGGACTGGGTTATTACGAAAACACCCGTGATGCTGCTTCAAACTATTTCTTTAGCTATCTGCCTAAAGGTACATGGATTTTTGAATATCCGCTCACTGTAACTCATTCCGGAACGTTTTCAAACGGTATCACTACTGTTGAATGTATGTATGCCCCTGAATATTCCGCTCATTCTGAAGGAAGCCAAGTTATCATCAGGTAACTATATAATCAGCAGAAAAAGCCGCTCTTTTTCTGCTGATTATATCATTTCATTTTTGCCCAGCCCGATGAAGAGCCAGATGCCACCTGAAGCAAAGATTACCCCAGGTATCACTGTGTGTACATCCACAAACAGCTTCAGACATCACCGCGTTCTCAATCCTGAAAAGCAATGGTCCGTCAACCGGATTGTACATCATTACAGGCAAATCACTCATTTTTTCCCACTGGTAAACTTCGTATTTCCACACTTCCTGCCGGCCTTCTAACTGACAAGTAAGGTTTAGCTTTAAATACTCCTTTCCTTCCTGTTTTGTCCATTCGCCCGATAGGTTCGAAATAGATATTACACCTTGTTCCTTTACTTTAATTCTTTCACCTTCAATCATTTTCTGCGATTCACCTTTAAATTCAACAGGTGCACACTCGGCAAAAGTTACCAAACCGGCTGAAGAAATCTCAACAGGAATTGTAACCAATGCGTCAAACGTAGGGAAAGTTCTGGAATAACTTAAAGTAAGTGAGCCTGAATAGTCCGTGCCGGGATTTATGTCATCCTCTTTCTTTTCGCAGGCAACCAATAAAGAAAGAAACAATGACACCAGCAAAACACGTGTTGCCATGATGCCATAATTTTAATATTGATAGCGTAATATACGAAATATTTGGCTAATATCCAACACTTTGGAGTAATATTATGGCAATTAAATGTGCTGCTATTTATTTGGATTTTCACTATATTCAATCAAAGTAATGTAGCCCATATCATCAACTTCATCCAGACATTGCATCCAAAGATCCCAGTAATCTTCATCATTACTTTTTGGTTTTATCACCAGACCAGTACCTTCTGAAGCCAGCAACTGTTCTGTTTGAAGCCCGATTTTAGTTTTATAGTCGAGCATAATTTGCGACAACGCGCTTATTTCATCACCCGAAGAATTTGTCGTTTGTTGATATAACCTGCAGGGCAGATGCCTGTAGTAGTCACATACTTTTTTGAAATCGGATTTGGTGTGTCCTTTTTTACCAACCATCGAACTGATACCCCAGAAAGGCACCATTAAAATATCAGGATTGTTCTTTTCAAGAAACTTTATGCACTCCTCAGTATTAATCGTTAATACCTGAATCCATTGTAAAGATGTTTCAGAATTGCTGCAATCATTTGAATTGTAACATAGTCTGTAACCATGATAATAACCTTCATCAACCTGCATGATCATCTGTGGCTGTGTTTTTTCAGGTGAAGTAAAAAACATTTTTACGACAGAAGCATCATGGTTTGAAAGAAAAAGATTCGACGAAATATTTTTACGATAAGGGATGGCATCAGCAAAAGGCTCAACCCCTAAAGGTTGAGCCTTTATAGAAGATGAAAAAAGCGCCAACAAAGTAATCAGGAATGTTATTTGTTTCATGGCACCCGAAGTTTAAAATAGTTATCCAAGACAGGATAGTCCCCCCTGACTGATTTTATTATTAATCATAAATACCCGAAAAAGTAATATCTGATATACCAATTTGTATTTAAATGGCAGTAAAAAAAGCTTAGAGAGGACTGTAGCCTTAAAATGTTTAATTTTGCACCTTAAAAATTAAAAAAATATGCTACGTTCACACACCTGCGGAGAACTCAATCTTTCAAATAACGGACAATCAGTAACTTTAAGTGGCTGGGTTCAGCGTTCGCGCGACCTGGGCGGAATGACCTTTGTTGATCTACGTGATCGTTATGGACTAACTCAGCTTGTTTTCAACATGGAAACCAATGCTGTCCTTTGCCAGGAAGCACGTAAACTTGGACGCGAATATGTTATCACTGTGAAAGGGAAAGTGGCAGAGCGTAGCAATAAAAACCCCAAAATGCCAACCGGCGAAGTTGAAATAATAGTCGACTATCTGGAAGTACTCAACACTTCAAAAATTCCGCCTTTTACTATTGAAGACAACACTGACGGAGGCGATGAACTCCGCATGAAATATCGTTACCTCGACTTAAGACGCAACAACGTACGCGACAATCTGATGCTCAGGCACAACATGGGCATTGAAACCCGAAACTACATGAATGACATCGGGTTTATTGAAGTTGAAACCCCTGTTCTTATTAAATCCACCCCTGAAGGTGCCCGCGATTTTGTAGTTCCTTCACGCATGAATGAAGGACAATTTTATGCACTGCCGCAATCACCCCAAACATTCAAGCAACTGCTGATGGTGGCAGGTTTCGACAGGTATTTTCAAATTGTGAAGTGCTTCCGCGATGAAGACCTTCGTGCTGACCGCCAGCCTGAATTTACACAAATTGACTGCGAAATGTCATTTGTAACACAGGAAGATATTCTTGACACTTTTGAAGGATTGACCAAATACTTGTTTAAAACTGTGAAAGGTGTTGAAATTGAGAAATTACCGCGCATGACATTTGCTGATGCCATGAGATATTATGGCAACGACAAACCAGATATTCGCTTCGAAATGAAGTTTGTTGAGCTGAACGAACTGGTAAAAGGTCATGACTTCAAGGTATTTGATGATGCAGAACTGGTAGCCGGTATCAATGCTGCAGGCAGCGCAGGTTATACACGCAAACAACTGGATGCACTTACTGATTTTGTAAAACGACCACAGGTAGGTGCCAGCGGATTAGTATATGTTCGTTTCAACGAAGATGGCAGTCTGAAATCATCCGTTGATAAATTCTATAGCGAAGAAGACCTGAAAAAATGGGCCGAAGCTTTTGATGCCAAACCCGGCGATTTAATGCTGATTTTGGCCGGAACAACAAATAAAACCCGGAAAGCCCTGTCTGAGCTCCGTCTGGAAATGGGAACCCAGCTTGGCCTGAGAAATCCGGAAGTATTTGCTCCACTGTGGGTTGTTGATTTTCCTTTGCTTGAGTGGGATGACGAAACACAGCGTTATTACGCCATGCACCATCCGTTTACATCACCCAAGCCTGAAGATATTCCTTTACTTGACACTCATCCGGGTAATGTGCGCGCGAATGCCTATGATTTGGTTATCAATGGTGTTGAAATCGGAGGAGGTTCTATAAGAATTCACAACAAGGACCTGCAGAAAAAAATGTTTACTATTCTTGGCTTTACTGATGAGGATGCCCAGGCACAGTTTGGCTTCCTGATGAATGCTTTTGAATATGGAGCTCCTCCTCATGGCGGAATCGCCTTTGGATTTGATCGTATGTGCTCGCTATTCGGAGGCTCAGACAGCATACGCGATTACATTGCATTCCCCAAAAACAACTCAGGCCGTGATGTGATGATTGATTCTCCTTCACCCATCAAACAGGAACAACTTGATGAACTTCGGTTATTGATCAATACACCGGAAAAAAAGTAAAAACAAATACTTAATTTACCCGATTCAGGACACCATTTTTAACAATAATCGTTAACAGCCCAAATGGTTAGAGGCACAACATTTTGAGCTAATGAAACCTGTAAAATCACTTTTACCTGCATCGCGCTGGTTGTTGCGTATCACAATGCTCACTTACCTCATCATGCAGCATGGTAAAACCATTGTGGCTCTTCAATACGAAACAAGGCCATTTTACATTGCTTCAGCTTTTGTATTATTCGGCATTTTGCTTTTTGCTGGCGGGTTTACTTCAAAACCTTCGTTAACGGTTGTTTCCGCCTTGTTGTTATGTTTGTTGTTCGCGTATTACATTTATCTGAATTTTGTTCCGCAAATAACCGAGCCTCAGGTTCTGAAGCTCCTGTTATTTTCTGTCTGTCTCTATTTCGTATCCTCTGCCAACAAATAAGTTCAAAAAACGAGGAAAGTTACAATCCGGAAGAAAGTTCAGGCTTGATAAACAACTCAACGCCCTCCGGTAGCGGAATGGAAAATTCATTTTGTTGCTGTCGCATACGATCAGGAAATAAAATGCCATTGAGGTGATCTATTTCATGCTGAAAAACAATGGCCGTAAAGTCTTCCACCATTTCGGTATGAAAATCACCATTAAAATTCTGATATTCAATTAATATAGCATAACTCCTCATCAATAACCCCCTTTCATCGGGAACAGAAAGACACCCCTCGCCTCCTTTTCGGTTAAGTATTGAATATTTCAGAATCCTGGGATTGATGTAAAACTCAAAAGGAGAACCCGGCTTATCAAATCTTTGCACCCAAATAACATTTCGGTTTACACCAACCTGCGGAGCTGCAATACCGACTCCCGGATTTGCACTGTCGCGCATCGAAAGAAACATTCTGTGAGAGAGCAGAGGTAAACACGTATCTGCCGGATTGATATCGGTGCTTTTCCTGTTTAAAGTCTCCAAATCAACAGGTGAAGTATAAACCAGCACACGCATCATTCTGTTTGTATCGCCTGAGAATATCAGTTTCTTTTCCGAAAAACTAAAATTTTGAGCCCACAGATTACAAACCATCCACAAACTGAAACCAATAACCAAATTAATCTTTCTAAGCATTTTGCAGTATTTAAGTATTCACTAACAAAAGTAATTACATTATTCGTAAATCATCTCAATCGTTTTATTTTCAGCGGGTTTGTGGCAATAATTAAATTAAACCACCTGATTCAGAATAGATTCGTATTTTTGCAGGCCTTAAAAAATTAAAACCAATAGATAATGCAAGCTCAAAAAATGAATCAGGAAGGGAATTTTCGCTATTTTGATGTAATTATGGCACTCTTTGTGGCTGTCCTTCTTATATCAAACCTGGCTTCCACCAAGATTGTTACGATGTGGATGTTTACTTTTGACGGAGGAACTATACTATTTCCGCTCAGTTATATATTTGGTGACATCCTGACAGAAGTTTATGGTTATCAACGATCACGAAAAGTTATCTGGACCGGCTTCGGAGCTGCGCTTTTAATGTCTTTGGTTTTATGGGTAGTTCAACTGTTGCCGGCAGCCACTGACTGGCCCAATCAGCAAGCATATGAATCATTGCTTGGCTTTGTTCCCCGTATCGTACTGGCCAGCCTGGTGGCTTATTTCGGGGGCGCCTTTTCCAACGCTTTTCTTATGTCGAAGCTTAAAATCAAAACCAAAGGAAAATTACTTTGGGTTAGAACAATAGGTTCAACTCTGCTGGGAGAAGGCATTGATACAGCAATTTTCTGTATGATTGCATTTTATGGCACGATGCCCAATGAAATATTGGTGGCTATCATTGTCTCCAATTATGTATTCAAGTCGGGAGTTGAAATCCTTTTTACCCCGCTTACATACGCTATCGTAGGATTTCTTAAGAAGAGAGAACATGCTGATGTTTATGACACTGGCATCAGCTACAATCCGTTCAGATATTTTGTAAAAGAGTCCTAAAAATTCGTTTTTAGTGTATTTTCCACTACAACCAATCTTTACAAAATTAAGTTTGGCAAAACTATTCCAGGCTTTACTTATCAGGATAACAATCGTTATCTTTGCTAAAACTTGTTTAAAATGGGAATGATTTCGATAGAAGGTATGGAGTTTTTCTCCTATCATGGCTGCTTCAAAGAAGAGCAGGTAATTGGTACAAGGTTTATTGTTGATTTGTTTATTGATGTAGACACCCGGCAGGCTGAACGCACCGATGACCTGCATCAAACAGTTAACTACCTGAGCGTGTACCAAACTGTTAAAAAAGAGATGGAGCAAAAGTCTCATCTGCTCGAGCATGTTGCCCACAGAATTATACAGGCAGTGCATACACGTTTCCCTGATGTGATTGATACAGAGGTGAAAATTTCAAAGTTAAACCCTCCTCTGGGCGGTAAAATTGATCGTGTTTGTGTTACTTTATCCAGCGAAGATATTTATGAGTGAACCATCAAAACCCACCCAAAAAATCTGTCCACGATGCGGCTTACCCTTTGAATGTGAGCACTCTGCTTCATGTTGGTGTAATGCTTATACTCTTTCGCCTGCTAACACCGAAAAACTTAGAAATGAGTTCGATAATTGCCTGTGTCCCCAATGTCTGCAGCTATATGCAAACCCGGTAAAAGACACAAATTGAGCGCATAATAATGCTGTTTAAAGAGCAATTTTTGTCTTTGGAATTTTTTTTGTGCATAAATTCTATATTTTTCATACTTTTGCACTCAGAAATGGTTTCGTGGCCGAGTGGCTAGGCAGAGGTCTGCAAAACCTTCTACAGCGGTTCGAATCCGCTCGAAACCTCAGAAGACATTTATAGAATGTAATTCTAAATGTCAAATAATATAAAAATCAGGACTTTAACGGTCCTGATTTTTTTTTGAAAACACAAATCATTCAGTTGAATACTCCTTCTGCTTTATTTATTTTTAGCTTTACGACTGTGCTGTAATAAAAACAGATGTTCAACTAACAAAGGCTGAGGGACAGGACAAATACGATATCTCTTTCAATGCAGGAATAGGAATTATATTCTGATAGCAGGTAATAACATCCGATGTTGGATTTTAGTAACCTGACGTTGGAAAAATCAGAAAAAATCCAGCGTCAGGGTTACTTTTACACGATTTACTTATAATGCTTGTAATATGAAAGTTTACCTTTTCTTTCTTTCCATTTTATTAACACCTGCACTTTTCGGGCAGCAACTCACGCGTGAAGGTTCTAAAAAACTCGATAAACTGATTTCTGACCTTTACCCACAACAAACAATAAACCTTAAAAAACTAGATTTACAGGCATCACATATCACCGATACCGAAATTTTGAATGCAGATGGTCATTGGTTTGCGATAGCAGAGAATGATATTACTCGTGGATGGCTGTCAGTTAACAAAATATGGGGCCGTTATCACGAATTCGAGTATGCTATGATAATTGACAGCTCTTTCAAGATCAAAAACATCACGATACTTAGCTATCCGGCAACACATGGTAATGCAGTAACAAACAAAAAATGGCTCGTGAAATTCAACGGATATTCTGCATCCAACACCCCGGAATATGGGCGAGAGATCGATGCGTTAGCAGGAGCAACCATTTCAGGCACAAGCCTGAGTCATTCCGTTAAAAAATCACTTCTTATTTTTGGCAAACTGCAAAAATCAGGTTTGCTTAAGTAGTTAATTATTCTTTGAAAGTGATAAAAAGCCGTATTTTTGCCCCCTCATTTACGGCTTTATGGAACCTGTTACGCTGCTAGTACTCGCCTTTGGCTTATCATTCGACTCATTTGCTGTTTCAATCAGTAGTGGACTAATGTTACCGCGGATAAGTTTCATCAAAGCCTGTATCATCGCATTTTCTCTTGCATTTTTTCAGGCTATGATGCCCATGATTGGATGGTTAGCCGGTCTTACTATCCGAAACCAATTGGCTCATCTTGACCATTGGATAGCATTTAGCCTTCTTGCCTTACTGGGACTGAAAATGATATACGAGAGTTTAAAACCAGAAGAACACAGAAGCAATTTCAATCCCCTGAAGCCAGCTGTTCTGATTACTATGTCGCTGGCAACCAGCATTGATGCACTGATAGTTGGCGTGAGTTTTGCATTTCTTGAAACGCCAGATACACCTTTATGGATGGCCATCTTGTTACCCGTACTGATAATTGGTTCTGTCACTTACATCATGTCAATGCTGGGCATTTTGTTTGGAAAAAAAGCCGGAGATAAACTCGGAAAACGAATGGAAATGTTGGGAGGCCTGATTCTCATAGGAATTGGTGTAAAAATACTGGCAGAACATCTGTGGCTTTAGCCTCAATCGCACGGAAACTTTTAAGCGAATGTTCGAAAAATTAACTTGTGGCACTTAAGCCTCTTAATAATACTATTGAGATTTCTGCCACAGCATTGTAAATTTTTCATTTTCTCTATCCTTCAGGCGAAATTCCTTCTTACCTTTGCAAACTTAATCCCGAAAGGTATAATTTTCAGCCTTATCTGCTGCAAACCCTTTCAGGATGTACTCTTTAACAATACATTTGCCAAGCATGAGCGACAACAATAATGTATCAGAAGCAGCCGGAAATGTTAAAACGGCAACCAATTTTATTCATTCCATCGTAGAAGAAGATATCAGAAATGGTAAAAATGAGGGTCGGGTTCACACCCGTTTTCCACCGGAGCCTAACGGTTATCTTCATATTGGTCATGCCAAATCCATTTGTCTGAATTTTGGTACCGCTCTGAAGTACAACGGAAAATGCAACCTTCGGTTTGATGACACCAACCCTGTAAAAGAAGATGTTGAATATGTTGACTCTATCCGTTATGATGTGCATTGGCTTGGGTTTGATTGGGAAGGACGTGAATATTTCGCATCAGACTATTTTCAGAAAATTTATGAATTTGCCGAAAAATTGATTTTAAAGGGCAAAGCATATGTTTGCGATTTAACTGCAGAACAGATTGCAGAACAGAAGGGCACTCCTACCCGACCGGGCCAGGAAAGTCCATACCGCAACCGGAGCGTTGAAGAAAATCTTGATCTTTTTCGCCGCATGAAAGCAGGTGAATTTGCCGATGGAACTCATGTACTGAGAGCCAAAATAGACATGTCGTCACCGAATATGCATATGCGTGACCCCATTTTGTACCGCATTATTCATACCGAACATCATCGTACAGGTAATCAGTGGTGTATTTATCCAATGTATGATTTTGCCCATGGCCAAAGTGATAGCATTGAAGGGATAACACACAGCATTTGTACACTCGAATTTGAGGTACACAGGCCATTATATGATTGGTGTATTCGCGAACTTGAAATTTTTGCACCACAGCAAATTGAGTTTGCCCGCCTCAATATGACTTATACTGTGATGAGTAAACGCAAGTTACTCGAATTGGTAAAAAATAATTTTGTTAACGGGTGGGATGATCCCCGGATGCCAACCATTTCAGGCCTCAGGCGCAGAGGGTTTACGCCTGCTTCTATTCGCAATTTTTCCGATCTTGTTGGCGTGGCCAAACGCGAAAATATTATAGATGTTGGCCTGCTCGAATATTGTGTTCGCGAAGATCTAAACAAAAATGCACAGCGCGTTATGGGAGTTATTAATCCTGTAAAGCTTGTTATTACTGACTATCCGGCTGATAAAGTTGAGGAAATGAATGCCATCAACAACCCTGAAAATCTGGAAGCCGGAACACGTAAAGTTGCTTTTACCCGCGAATTGTATATTGAACGCGACGACTTTATGGAAGAGCCTCAGGCAAAGTTTTTCCGTCTGGCGCCTGGCCGTGAAGTAAGGTTAAAATATGCATACATCATCAAGTGTGAATCAGTGGTGAAAGACCCGCAAACCGGAGAAATAACCGAGATACACTGTACGCATGATCCTGAAACCTTAAGTGGAAGATCGCTCAGCAATCGTAAGGTGAAAGGCACGTTGCACTGGGTTTCTGCCTCAAAATCAGTTGAAGCCGAAATCAGACTTTACGACAGGTTATTCCTCGCTGAGAGCCCCGAAGATGTGCCTGAAGGAGAAGATTACAAAAGCAACCTCAATCCCGATTCACTAAAAGTTATCAAAGGTTTTGTTGAATCATCTGTAGCCCGTTCAAAACCATTGGATAAATTCCAGTTTGAACGTTTGGGTTATTTTTGCGTTGACAGTGATTCAAAACCTGAAAAACTAGTATTTAACAGGACCGTTGCGCTGAAAGATTCGTGGGCAAAAGCTAAAATCTGATTTATCTGAAAGTTTTTGTTAAAAAAGCTTGCACGTAAATTAATAATTTTACTATTTTTGCAGCCTCATTACTGACCTATGGTGTAATTGGCAACACGTCTGATTCTGGATCAGAAGAGTCTAGGTTCGAGACCTGGTAGGTCAACAATAAAAGCAGTTATAAGGAAACTTATAATTGCTTTTTTATTTCTGCCAACCTCAATCTTCACAATATTTTATTAGCTGAAGGCGCTTCCAATTCTCACATATTAAAAAATTGACCTGAGACATTGATCATGAACCGGATTTCTACTGGCGTTTTGTAAAAAAAAATCATTTAATTTGTTGTAAAACGGCGCACTATGAAATACATCATTGCAATCTTATTGATGTTTTGGGCTGGCAACTCCCTTGCCCAACAAAAACTAACCGAAGCAAAAGCCTCACACTTCTCCAAACTGGCGCTGAAATGTATACAACAGGAATATCCCAATAAACCGGGAGAAGTTGTTGGCAGCAAAGAAGATATAAAACCGGTGCGCGAATACCGTCCGGCATTTTACGGGTGCTATGACTGGCATTCATCAGTACATGGTCATTGGATGCTGATAAAACTCCTGAAACAATACCCTGACATCCCTGAAGCTTTGCAAATTAAAGATGCCATCAAGAAGAACATTACCCCCGAAAATATAGCCGTAGAAGTTAATTTCTTCCTCGACAGCAATAATAAATCCTTTGAAAGAACTTACGGTTGGGCATGGTTGCTGAAGCTTGCCGAAGAGTTACATACCTGGGACAATCCAGATGGCAGGGAATGGGAAGCCGCCCTTTTTCCTCTTTCTAATCTCATTTGCCAGTATTATCTCGACTTTTTACCTAAGCTGGTTTACCCTATACGGGTGGGCGAGCATTCCAATACGGCCTTTGGACTATCATTCGCCCTCGATTATGCCCGGACAACGCAAAATAAAGCGTTGGAAGCGCTTATTATTGCCAGGGCAAGGGATTTCTATTTAAATGACCAAAACTGCCCTGAATCGTGGGAACCCAGTGGCTATGATTTTCTCTCTCCCTGCCTTATTGAGGCCGATTTAATGGCCAGGGTACTACCCGATGATGAATTTCTTAACTGGATCAATGCTTTTCTGCCCGGAATAAACACCGGTAGCCTGAAAATAATGACAGAAACAGCCAGGGTTGGCGATCGCAGCGATGGAAAATTAGTTCATCTGGATGGTCTTAACTTCTCACGCGCCTGGTGCCTGAAACATCTGGCAGCTAAATCGGGCTTGAACCAAGAAGCATTGATTACCTCAGCCCAAAAGCACCTTGAAGCTGCCCTGCCCAATGTGGCTGATGGCGATTATGCCGGAGAGCACTGGCTGGCAACTTTTGCTGTGATGGCAATGGATACTGAGTAGGGGAGTGTTTTCATCAGAGAACCCAACATTCTGGTAATTTGCCGGAACGTTTGCTCCCGCCAAATCAATGAATATGGCTTATACTCTAATCCCAGAGCAGTTAGGATCAGAACTGAAAATAAATAAACGGCTGAAAGCTCGCTGAATAAGCCTGATAACACAATATACCTGCTACAATAAAGCTTCCGGCTTTTACTGCGAAATGACTGTTTCCATATGTCCGTTCAATGAAGTCCTTTGTTCTAACAGGCAATAAATGTGTAATAAAACCAATCAACATCACAACAAAAACCATCCTGTAATGAGTTAAAACAGACAGAGCGCTGCCCCAATCCATATGATTCCATACCTGTTGAAACCACATTGAAATATGTTCCATGCTTTCGCCCCTGAAATAAATACGCGTAAAAGTGATAAAAGTAAACGTCAACAACACCTTCCAAACAACAGCCAAAGGGTGATTTGACTTTTCCCAGGGACTTATCAAACGCCAGTTCTTATAAGCTACAATCCCCAGCCCATTGAGGCCGCCCCAAATAACAAACTTCCAGGAGGCACCATGCCAAAGTCCGCCAATCAACATAGTAAGCATAATGTTGATATTGGTAATAAAGTGTTTGCTAACAGAAGGAAAAACTTTGGCCGAAACAAATGAAGCAACCACTACTGCAGCAACACTTGCCGCAACAATCCAGTTGCCAAAAGCCAGCGTTGTTCCAGTAAGGATAACACCGGTGAGGATAAAAGAAGTGATACTGCCTTTTTGATTACCACCCAATGGAATATAAAGGTAATCCTTTAAAAATGAAGACAGTGAGATGTGCCATCTTTTCCAGAAATCACCACAATTACGGGCTTTGTAAGGCGAATTGAAGTTTTCAGGCAAACGGAAGCCCATCAGTAGCCCCAGTCCAATAGCGATATCGGTATAACCAGAAAAATCGCCATAAATCTGTAGTGAATATCCGATCATCGCCATTACATTGCTAAATCCTGAGAACATTAAAGGGGCGTCAAACACTTTATCCAGAAAATGCATGGCTATATAGTCGGCAAAAATCATTTTCTTTATCAATCCCTTGATAATCAAGAATGTTCCTCTATCAAAATCCTGTTTGGTGATGAGCGTATCCTTCCCAATCTGAGGAATAAAATTTCCGGCTCTTACAATCGGGCCAGCAACCAGCTGCGGAAAGAAACTTACAAAGAAACCAAAATCAACAACAGAATCAATGGGTTCAAGTTTTCCGCGGTAGATATCAACACAATAGGTAATTGTTTGAAATGTAAAAAAAGAGATACCAATGGGCAATACAATAGAGTCCATGGTAAAATATCCGGCTCTGCTGATGCTGTTACCCCAGGCGGCCAACCAATGAACAACTTCAAAATGGGTATTAAAAATGAAGTTGATTGAATCGGTAAAAAAATATGCATACTTAAAGTAGCTGAGAATAAAGAGATTAAGAGCAACACTTAACGAAACCAGTACCAGCTTTCCTGATTTAGACTGATGCCTGAAAATAAATCGGCCTAACAAAAAGTTGCTGATGGTTGTAAACATCAGCAATCCTACAAACATCCCGCTGGTTTTGTAATAAAAAAACAAGGACACCAGTAACAAATAACTGTTTCTAAGGTTCTTACGCTTATATACAAGTGAAAAGCCAAAGTAAACCAGCGCAAAGAAAATCCAAAACCCCGCCTGCGTAAAAATGAGCGGAAAGTCCTCTGAAAATGAAAATATCTCGCTGAGCCTATTCATTTTTCCCGGTTATCATTTTCAATATACTTTCCGGTTCACGCCCGGTTGATTTTTCCCATTGCAATACAATTGCCTTGAGCAATAAGTCAGCTTTTATGCTGTATCCCAGTGAAGTAAAATGAATTCTGTCGCGAGGCATCAGTTTTTTCAAATACCACTTTTGCGATGAGCCCAACCCGCCCATAATGCTATAAAAATCCCAAACTGCCATCTGATATTTCCTGGCTAATTGATGAATAATTATTTGCTGTCTGGCTGTATTCTTATTGGGGTATTTTCTGCGGTAATACGAATCATTGGGGACCGTCATCAGAATAGCACATTGAGGATTAATTTTCAAGATCGTCTGAATGAGAGATTCATAATATGCAGCAAATTTATCATCTTTAAAATCAGTTGTGTATGCATCATTTGTTCCGATTGAAATGATAAAAAGATCAGGCTGATATAAGCTCAGCTGCTTTTCAAACAAAGTGCACCTGTTGTATGATTCAAAGCTTGCACCGTTTACGCCAATTGAAGTATATTCAATTCCGGGCTTTTCATTCATCAGTTCAACACCCATCAGCTTAAATAATGAAACAGAGGAAGTATCTCTTTTCCGGATTTCGAACAGGGCTGTTTCTGTTTCATGCATCAATTTATATTCAATAAAACCATATTCTATATTCAGACTATCTGAAACAATACAGTTTGTGCTGTCAATCAGGGAAATTGAATAATTCAAACACGATGCATCAACAAAAAATCTGATACGGCTAAAAGAATAAGGCCATTTGGTAAAATTTTTATAATTAGCTTTAATTTTCAGGGTATCAATTGAATCCAACAGCACTGCTGTGATACCTGATAAGCCCCATAAGGTACTGTCTGACTTAACTGACGATCGGTAACCTTTCCATTTCTTTCTGTTCCCATCTATTCTGTAATTCAACGGATTGTTTGTACCGGCGAGCCGGAATGGGAAAATAAACCCACGCTGCGACATGGCCGAATCATTCATATTCTGAAAATAAGTTCTCAGCTTATTGGAGTAAATATCGGCCTGAATATGCGAACCTCCGATATGAAAAATATGAATTTTATCAGTCTTTCCGTTGTATAAACTATCTATTTTCTTAAAAAACAGGTTAAAGTTTTCAGAGGAGTCGGCATAATACAATGTATTGTAATCCTGATGAATAATAGCTTTGTAATACGGCAAAACACTATCGAGAATGTATTCCTGTGCATAAGTGCCAGCAGAAATAATAAGTATTGAAAAAAGCAGAATCAGTTTAACTCTCATTGGGCTAAATCAAGGTATAATGCTGTAAAAAACAGCTCAGAAATAATTTTCGTTCCCTGGGGTGAAAAATGCGTATAATCATTTGCCGCCAGCTTTTGTTCAACCCAGAATGGCATTGAGTTCTTTCCGCCCATAGCCTCATACATACTCCAGTAAGCAATTCCATTCTTTAAACATGTGCTGCGCAATTTATCGTTCAGATAAGGCAAGAGTTGGTAGGTCACCATTTCACCGTTTTCCATTGTACTCATATCTGTGGGACCAATAAAAATAATACTGGCATCCGGCATAAAACGGCGTACCCAGTTAATATGCCCCATCAGATATCTGGCGTAATTATCAATAGCCACAGAATCTTTAACATAAGGAACAGTATTGCCTCCATACTGAAATATTATAATTTCAGGGTTCAGCAAACCTGCCATCCTGGAAAAAATACCAGCTTTCATTCCACTAAAAACAGTACCTGAAGAACCTCGCATGGCAATATTATCAAGACTAATTCCTGAATTACCATCAAGGGTAAGACCATAAAAATCAGGGCTGCAAATGCTTTCCAGCTCTATATGGATTTCACCGGAACGTCCATCGGTTATAATTTCATAACAATGGTAATTATTATCGGCTATCAGGTTGCCTTCCTTTATTAATTGCCCGTTGTTAAATACTTTAATACTAACCGGATAAACAGCGTTTCCATAATGTAAACCGATTTTACTGAAGGATTTGAGTCTGGCATATGATTTTGCAGATGGATTTATCTGAATGTCCGCTTTTACCGGAGGAAGTGATTGTATAGTCAGACTGTCAACCGTTGTATGGTCAAAAGGCGTAAAGCGAGAGAGAGAGGCGTAGAGTCCATATTCCTTATGCGCCAATTTAGGCTGAGTAGGGTCAAAAACTGCAAATCTTAACCAGTTATCACTACAAATTACATCAGCAGAAACCTGATTGTAAACTTGTTTAACAGGAATAAATCCAGGCCCATTTCCGCCATAAATGCCTTGCAGCCGGTTTCTGAGATATCCCGAAATTCTATCTCCTTCCAACTGAGAATCACCATAATGCAAAATGCGGCATGTTCCACTTTCTAATTGAGATTTAAGCCTTGCAGTAAAGTCACTTTTATTGCCAGGATACTGAATTCTGAGAACTTCTGATGTGTCAATGGAGGAAAAGTCGGGAATTGATGGAACAAACTCTTCCACGGGAATTGACTTCTCTATGATAGAAATAACACTATCAGCCCTTGTATTAACCTCAGGCTTGTTGGTTAACAGAAATTCGCTGACGGTAGGATATTTTATGAAAAGTTTTCCCAACTCAAAACCGCTTTCTCTACCTTCACCTTCGCGTATATAAGATTTACTTAAAAAGGTAACTGCCAGCAAAATACTGAGCGTAAAAAAGATAAATAAAACAATTTTTCTAGGGTTCATTCGAATTAAGGCAATCGGAATCAGTTAATTAAAAAACATTGAAACCAGTATGACAAAAACATGCAAAGTACATTGATTCATTCAGTTCTGACATTAAAATCCATCATCCTTTGTGCAAATCGGATAAGCCTTCCCATCTTTGCAATCATTCATGTGTTTATTAGTCATACAATTCCAGAAACTCCCATGTATTGCCAGTTGATTCCAGATATTTCATAAAATCATTAAAATTCAGCACAAGTGACGCGGTATTGATATTGGGATGAAAACTGATTTTGGGAAGATTTTTCAGATTTTTATCCAAAAACAAATGCACATGATGGTCAATATCATGAATTAGTCCAAAAGGAGAAACAGAGCCGGGTTTTAAACCAAGGTATTTCTCCATTCTTTGTTCAGAGGCAAAGCTAAGTTTTCCCTGCTTTAATCTCTTTTCCAAATCATGAATGGCCAATGTTTGTAAATGACTGAATATGACCAGATAGTGTTTATTTCCTTTATGATTGCGAAAAAACAGGTTTTTGCAATGGGTTGTTTCCTTGATATCTTTCCAGAACTGCAGCGCAATTTCAATAGTTGGTGCTGGCGGGTGCTCGTAGTATTCAAAGGAAATCTTCAACTCGTCAAGTTTCCGGTAGAGTAGGGGATCGCCATTCATAAGCCTATTTCTGATTTAATATATCAACACTTGTCAAAGACAAGCATGTTGGAATCAAAGAAACAACCACGCTTTATTTTATTGCATCTATTGCCTTGTGAATACGGTTAATCGCTTCATTTTTTCCAAGAACAGAAATGATAGCTGCAACACCCGGGCCGAAACTTCCTCCAACAAGAACAAGTCGTAATGTATTCATTACCATTCCCATTCCTAGTCCATTACTATGAATAAACTCCTTGATGGCCACTTCAAGTGCTTCAGCTGTAAAGTTGTCCTGTTTTTCAATCAATGACACCATTTGATGAAGCAGGGCAGGAGTTTCTGGCTTCCAGAATTTCTGGATTACTTTTTCGTCATATGTCTTTGGTTCAGTAAAGAAAAACCATGACTGTTCCCAGAGATCAGGAATCAAATTTGCGCGCTCTTTAATGAGAGGGCAAACACGAATGATTAATTCCCGCGAAGACTTTACGCCTTTATCCTGAAGTATTTTTGCAAGCAAATCAGCCACTTTATCATCAGAAAGTGTTGATAAATAGTGATGATTGAACCATTTGGCCTTTTCGGGATCGAACTTGGAACCTGATTTCCCTACGCGTTCAATTGAAAACAAATCAATAAGCTGATTCATACTAAGAATTTCCTGTTCTGTACCAGGATTCCAGCCCAGCAGCGCTAACATATTGATAAAAGCTTCGGGCAGGTAGCCGCTTTCGCGATAACCCGAAGAAATATCACCTGATTTTGGGTCAGTCCACCGAAGTGGGAAAACCGGAAATCCAAGCCTGTCTCCGTCACGTTTACTCAATTTACCATTGCCATCAGGTTTGAGTAATAAAGGTAAGTGGGCAAATTCAGGCATTTCTGCTTCCCAGCCAAAATAACGATAGAGTAATACGTGTAGCGGGGCCGAAGGCAACCATTCTTCCCCACGGATAACATGTGAAATTTTCATCAGATAATCATCCACCACATTGGCCAGGTGGTATGTAGGCATCCCGTCTGATTTATATAAGACTTTATCGTCCAACAACTTAGAATCAACACTAACTAAGCCACGAATTAAATCCTGCACATGAATGGTCTCATTATCGGGAATTTTAACGCGAATTACATATGGTGCTCCGGCGTCAAGCAGCTTAGCAACTTCATTTTCATCCAGGGTAAGCGAATTTTTAAGTCCCACGCGGGTTTGCGGCCCATATTGAAATGTCTCCTTCCGTGATTCATAGTCTTTGCGCAAGGCTTCAAGTTCATCAGGAGTATCAAATGCATAATACGCTGTTCCGTTTTTGATAAGCTGTATGGCATATTGATGATAAATTTCCTTCCGATCGCTTTGGCGATAGGGTGCATGGGGCCCTCCCAGATGCACACCTTCATCAAAATGAATACCACTCCAGGCCAATGATTCTATGATATAATTTTCGGCTCCGGGTACAAACCTTGTTTGATCGGTATCTTCAATACGAAGAAGAAATTTCCCATTATTCTTTCTGGCAAACAGATAGTTATACAAAGCAGTGCGCACACCACCAATGTGCAGTGGCCCGGTTGGGCTGGGTGCAAATCGTACACGAATTTCTCTCATTTTTGCATTTTCTTAAGCGCTGCAAAGATAGTAAAACAGACTTTGTTTGAATGCAAATAACTATGGTATCGGAGATATCTGGTAATGCAGGCATTTTGAAATTATTAACATTCAGATAAATCAAATTAATGTAACTTTGTAAAGATAGCGGCGTTAAATAAAAATACAGGTGCTACTTTTCAGTTTTAAAATATGAAACCCACCAAGCTTCCCAGAAATAAAATCCCAAAATATCATATAGGCAGAATTTTTCTTTTTCCAATTCTGCTCTATCTGATGCTGGTTTTCCCTGTTTTAGGGTTTATGCTGCTTAAAAGTTTTCCTGAACTTAAGGATAAAAATGTTTTTAAAAATGTGGTTGAAGTTGATTCAACAGGCTTGAGGAGCCATACCGGAGAAGCAGAAAAAACAGCAGCCCAATTTAAAGCGGGATATAAAACAGGACTTGATTTGGGCAAAGCAATGGCTCAATCAAACAGTGACAGTATTTTACGAATTGCAGATAGTATTCAACGAACAATAGAAACATCTGCAACCGATTCATTATCAGACCTCAATATTACTATAGGAAATGGGAAAAAGGGCACCTCTTCTGCTTTTTCAAGCTCCATCTCCTCGATGTTTAAATTTGTCATGTTGTTGAGTACTCTTGCCGGATTTGCATTCAATTTACCTTACAAAAGGTACTTTAGACGAAAACGAAAAGGCAAGGTAATTTCTCCAAAGTTATATCGCTATTGCAGAAGGTTTTTATTATTTACCCCTATCATCAATAGTGGTATTGTTTTGCTTGCTTTTAGCATTGTGCATGGTATAATGATATATCAATTGCAATCACCATCCGTATTTTCTGATGAATTAGGCCGGCGAATGTTCTCAAATTATCTATTTATTTCGCTCGTAGCTTCACTTCTAACAGTACTATTTATCTTTTTCTGGCAAAAACACAGGGTTCACATTCGTTATATCGAACATATTTTTACCCGTGAAGAGCTACAAAAGAGAATATTTGGCAGGAATGCTGGCAAAATCCGCAGCCGGCTTTACATTGCCAGTGCCATGACCACCCTGCTTCCGCTTACCATTGTTATGCTGTATCTGGTATTAAGTCTCACACCCATAAAAGACATGGGCCCTGTTGGACAGGACGAAATGCGCATTATGCTGGGCCGGCTGGTCAATATATTGGGGCCTGATGTTGATTTAAGCAGCAAATCCGACTTTGCTAACTTATACTATATCAGCGCATTGGACAATACTTTAATGTTTGGAGGAATCTTTAGTGGAATATTTGTATCATTCATTTATATCCTGTTTTTTGTAAACTGGTCGACTGCTGATATTGTAAGACCTGTTAATGAACTGGTTGAAAGTATGCGCAAAACAGGTGAAGGAATGCTCGACAATTATACCATTGTGAGAACAAATGATGAAATAGGGGTGATGTCGGAAGGTTATAATATGATGACATCGCGACTACGTGAATACATATTCAGAATTTCACAAATGAATGAAGCATATAGCCGTTTTGTACCTAACCAGTTTCTTGAATTCCTGGGAAAAGAAGACTTTGTTGATATTCAATTAGGCGATCAGGTTCAAAAAGAAATGACAGTAATGTTCTCAGATATCCGCGGATTTACTGAACTTTCAGAGGATATGACTCCTAAAGAAAATTTTGACTTTATCAATCATTATCTCGGGTACATGGAGCCAGTAATAAGAAAGAACAATGGCTTTATTGACAAATTTATCGGAGACTCCATTATGGCACTTTTTCATGAAAAAGTGGATGATGCCATTGATGCGGCTATTGAAATGCGTCATACACTTTCAAGATTTAATCTTGACAGAATTGATCAGGGAAAACCAACTATCGATTCGGGTATTGGAATTCATACTGGTAATCTCATGCTTGGGGTAGTAGGAGGGGAGGGAAGAATGGACGGAACCGTAATTTCCGATGCTGTTAACCTTGCTTCAAGACTTGAAGGACTTTCAAAAATTTACAGAACTTCGATCATTATGAGTGAAGATACTCTTATTAAACTCGAAAATCCTGAAAAATACAATTTTCGTTTCCTCGATATAGCCCGCGTAAAGGGCAAAAAAGAGGCCGTATATGTGTTCGAAGTTCTAGACGGCGACCCTGACGAGATAAAATCACTGAAAATAGAGACTAAGTCACTGTTTGGCAACGGAATAGACCATTATAAAAATAAACGGTTTGAGGAGGCACTAAAAGTGTTTAGCGACATTGTTAAGATAAACCAGTCGGATTCTGTTGCAGCTTTCTATGTTAATCGCTGCAAAAATAATATTCAGAAAGGTATTCCCGATGACTGGAACGGAATTGAAGTTTTCGATGCTAAGTAGTTTCGGTTACCCATTTTTCGATCTCCCGGCTCCTTTCTTTCTTAATATTACTTGTCAAACATTCATAAACTTTGTTTAAGCAATATTAAAACTCTACAAACAGCTCACAAGAAACAGTTATTCAACTTTCTTCCAAACTATTTCAATAATGAATGACAATTATCATATTCTGATTGATAAGCTGGACGCGTTTATCAGAAAATATTATACCAACCAGTTGATAAAAGGAGGCCTGTATTCCATAGCCTTACTGGGATCATTTTTCCTTATTTTCACTTTTTTGGAATCATTGGCCTGGTTTCCGCCTCTTGTCAGATCGATCCTGTTTTTCAGTTATATCGCTGGTGCCTTGTTTATTATAACCTGGTTTGTTATAATTCCCATCTTGAAGCTTTATAAAGCAGGTCCGCGCATTTCTCATGCCATGGCGGCTCAAATCATTGGTAAACATTTCTCAGAAGTTAAGGATACACTCCTTAATACACTGCAGCTCAATTCATTAATAGATTCTGACGAAAAAAATAAGGACCTGATAATAGCAAGCATAAATCAAAAAGCTGAAAGTCTCAAACCCATTCCCTTTGTATCAGCCATTGATTTAAAGAAAAACTCCAAATATCTTTACTTTGCAGCACCACCACTCTTTATACTTATCGCCTTTCTTTTTATTGCACCAACCAAAATAACTGAACCATCAACCAGGCTTCTTCATTACTCCACACCTTTCGAAAAACCACTTCCATTTTCCATTAACATTACAAATAAAAATCTGCAAGCAGTTCAGTTAGAAGACTTTACAATAAATATCAGATTATCAGGAGAGGAACTTCCCAATCAGGTATCAATTCTTTTAGATGGAATTGAGTACCGGATGGAAGCATCTGATAAGCTCAACTATTCATACACATTCCGTAAGCTTCAAACAACACAGCATTTTAGCTTCATCGCAGCCGGTTTCCAAACGAATGATTATGAACTTAAAGTATTGCCAAGGCCTATTATTTTAAATTTTGATCTTGAATTAATTTATCCACCGTACACTGGAAAAAAAAGTGAACTGCTCACAAACACAGGAGATGTTATTATACCACAGGGAACCAGCATTTTATGGAAATATTATACCCGTGATACCCGTTCACTTGACTTCAGATTTGGAAATACGCTTGAAACACTTAAGTCTTCAGCCTCCAATACCATTACAGTTTCGCGCCGGTTAATGCAACCCGTTTCCTATTCGGTTACTATCGAAAATGAATATATGAAAGGGGCTGATTCCATGTCGTTTTTCATTAATGTACTTCCAGATTTATATCCAGTTATTAATGTTGAAGAATTTCATGATTCAATTTATGATAACAGGCTGTATTTCCGTGGACTATTAAAGGACGATTATGGTTTTCGCAATCTTGAATTCAGATTGGCCAGAAAAAATGCAAACGGAGAGCCTTCGGCAGAAGTTTCAATGCCAATAGACATCCAAAAGGCTAATTTGCAACAGCAATTTTATTACTATTTCGACATTTCGTCTGCCGGTTTAAAGCCGGGTGAAGAAGTTGAATATTATTTCCAGGTATGGGACAATGATGGTGTGAACGGGAGCAAATCTTCCAGATCTCAAAGAATGTCATTTAAAATTCCGACACTTGAGGAGATTGAGACCATGGTAAGTAAAAACCAGGAAAATGTTAAAAATGAATTAGAAAAGGGCATTCAGGAAGCAAAAAAGATTCAAAAAGACATTGACCAGCTTACTAAAGACCTATTTGACAAGAAAAACCTGAATTATCAGGAAAAAAAGAAAATACAGGACCTGCTCGACAGGCAGAAAAACCTGCAAAATCAGGTTAATGAACTTAAAAAACAAAATAAAGAATCAAATCTGAAAGAATCACAATACAAAGAATTGAATCAGGAAATTGTTGAAAAGCAGCAGCAATTGGAAAAACTATTCAATGAGATTATGACCGATGAAATGCGTAAGCTTTTTGATGAACTTCAAAAAATGATGGAGAATCTTGATAAAGATAAGCTAAACGAAGTGATGGAAAAGATGAAGTTTAATGCTGAAGATATGGAAAAATCGCTCGATAGAAATCTTGAACTCTTCAAACAACTTGAATTTGACAAAAAACTTACTGAAACCATCGAAAAGTTAAAGCAATTGTCGGATGAGCAGGAAAAACTATCTGAAAAATCGGCAGGTGCAGACAAAAAAGACCTTGATAACCTTACCGAGAAGCAGGAATCAATCAATAAGGAGTTTGAGCAAATTAAAAAAGACCTGAAAGACCTGAAAGAAAAAAATGAAAAGCTGGAAGATCCAAACAACTATAAAAACCCCGAACAGCAGCAGGAAGATATCCAGAAAGAACTGAACGATTCTGAAAAAAATCTGAAGGAAAGCAAATCGAAGAAAGCTTCTGACAGTCAAAAAAAGGCTTCGGAGAAGATGGGCGAATTAAGTGAAATGCTTTTTCAGATGCAACAGGAAATGGAGGAGGAATCGATGGGAGAAGACATTGAATCCTTGCGTGCCATTCTTGAAAATTTGGTAAGGATTTCGTTCGATCAGGAAGAACTCATCAATAAGCTTGGTCAACTTCAAAGAAACGATCCGCAATTTAACAAAGTAGTAGAATTACAAAAAGGCATACAAGACAACCTGCAGATGGTTGAAGACTCACTATATGCACTCAGCAAGCGCCAACCAATGATTGAATCGATAGTAAACCGTGAAATTTCAACCATAAATGACAATGTTGGACAATCATTGGATGCATTAAACAGCCGCGCGATTTCTTCAGCCATGGGCAAACAACAGTATGTGATGACCTCGGTAAACAATCTGGCACTGCTTTTAGCCGAATCAATGAAAGAAATGAAGCAAAATATGTCGATGAAATCTTCATCAAAATCAGGCAAAAGTTGTCCAAATCCAGGTTCAGGGAAACCATCAATGAAGTCGATGAGACAAATGCAGGAAAAGCTGAACCAACAGATGGAAGCCATGAAAAAAAGTTTGAAAGAAGGCAAAGGAGAGAAAGGCAAAAGCGGACAAGGTTCAATGAGCGAACAACTCGCCAGAATGGCCGCTCAACAGGAATCATTGCGAAAGCAGATGCAGGAATATCGCGATCAACTGCAAAAAGAGGGCATTTTGTCGGAAAAGGGCCTGAACAAAATGTTACAAGACATGGAGCAAACGGAAACAGATCTTGTAAATAAGATACTGAACCAGGAAACCATGCAAAGGCAACAGGAAATTCTTACCCGATTATTGGAATCAGAAAAGGCAGAATTGAAGCGCGATCAGGAAGAACGACGCGAATCAAACCAGGGCCGCGATTTACCGAAACCTGACCCAGCCAAATACTTTGAGAATCCGGCTCTGCCAGTGCGTGAAACAGAGCTATTACGAACCATTCCTCCAACTTTACGCGATTATTACCGCAATAAGGTAAATGAGTATTTTCTGAATATCCCGGGCACAGGGTCTATAAAAAGCAACTAACATCATTTACATATCATTCTAATCAATACAATCCGGCTCATGGCCGGATTTTTTTTGCCACAAACCTCAGCACAACACCATAACACAAATTAAGAAAATCAAAGCATAAAAGCCAATCACCTGCCTATGGCAATGCATGCAGGAAAGAATTACCTTTGCAACTTCAAAATAAAACTCTTGCTCATATGATCAATTTCTTCAACGAAGACATCTCTTTCACACTAAAGAATAAAAGGAAAACCAAAGCCTGGCTATCAGATTCAATCAAAAGAGAGAATTACAACACTGGCGACATTTCATTTATTTTCTGCAGTGATGATTTTTTACACAAGATGAATGTTCAATATTTGAATCATGACACCCTAACGGATGTAATCACATTTGACTATAGTGAAGATAAAATGATTTCGGGCGACATTTTCATCAGCATACCACGGGTAAAAGACAATGCTGTTGAATTTGAAAAGAAGTTCTCTGACGAACTTAATCGAGTGATGGTTCATGGCATAATGCATCTTTGCGGATACAAAGACAAAACAAAAAAAGACGCAGCCCATATGCGCTTAAAAGAGGAAGAACACCTGGCCCATATCCCATCCTGAAAGCAATTAGAAAATTGGCTTCTAATATTTCGTAATTTTGCAATCCATTCAAACAGCAACAATGGGTTGCATTTTTTGTTATTCATACCTGCTACTGATTTTGACGAATGCTATTTTTACTATGTTCCACGTGAAACAACAAGTGTAAATGTTTAAAGAATACGATGTTATAGTGGTTGGCGCTGGCCATGCCGGAAGTGAAGCCGCGGCCGCAGCAGCCAACCTTGGCTCTTCGGTTTTACTTATTACCATGAATATGGGAACCATTGCCCAAATGTCGTGCAACCCGGCCATGGGTGGCATAGCAAAAGGGCAAATTGTGCGCGAAATTGATGCCCTGGGCGGTTACTCAGGTATTGTAACAGACCATACAATGATTCAATTCAGAATGCTGAATAAATCAAAAGGACCAGCCATGTGGAGCCCCAGAGCCCAAAGCGACAGAGCCCGATTTACCGAAAAATGGCGGTTGATGCTTGAACAAACGCCCAATCTTGATTTTTGGCAAGACACTGTAACTTCCATAACAACTAACAATGGCAAAGTTACAGGCGTAATAACAGCAATGGGGCAGGAAATTAAAGCAAAATCCGTTGTGCTTACCAATGGCACTTTTCTGAATGGAATTATTCATATAGGCACTAAAAACTTTGGAGGCGGCAGAATGGGTGACAAGGCCTCTGTTGGTCTGACCGAAAATCTGATTGCCTTAGGATTTGAATCAGCCAGACTTAAAACAGGCACCCCGGTGAGAGTCGACGGAAGAAGTATTGATTTTAGTAAAATGGATGAGCAAAAAGGCGACGAAAATCCAGCCAGATTCTCATATACAGATACTCCAGCCCTTACCCACCAGCGAAGTTGTTTTTTAACTTATACCAGCCCCGAAGTTCACGATATCCTCAGATTAGGTTTTGATGAATCACCCATGTATGCTGGCCGTATTGAAGGTCGGGGACCTCGATATTGCCCATCAATTGAAGACAAAATTGACAGGTTCAGCGACAAAAGCAGACATCAGCTTTTTGTTGAACCCGAAGGATGGGACACTGTTGAGTATTATGTGAACGGATTTTCGTCATCATTGCCTGATTACATTCAACTTCAGGCGTTGCACAAAGTCCCGGGATTCGAAAAGGCTAAAATTTTCAGACCAGGATACGCCATTGAATACGATTACTTCCCCCCGGTGCAGCTCAACTATACACTTGAAACCAGATTGATTCAAAACCTGTATTTTGCCGGTCAGATAAATGGAACTACAGGTTATGAAGAAGCCGCAGCACAAGGCCTGATGGCAGGAATTAACGCGCATCTTAAGATCAATAAATCCGACCCGTTCATCCTAAAAAGGTCAGAAGCCTATATTGGAGTCTTAATTGACGACCTTATCACAAAAGGAATTGACGAGCCATACAGGATGTTTACCTCACGCGCAGAGTACAGAATTTTATTAAGACAGGACAATGCTGACCTTAGACTAACCCCAATGGCATACAAGCTCGGATTGGCTTCCAAAGAGCGCTACGATAGAGTAGGGGAGAAGCTACTGGCCATTGAAAAAGCCAGACATTTTCTCATGAACGAAAGTGTAACTCCCGAACAGGTAAATCAAATGCTGAATAAGCTCGATACTGCCTCCATTAATCAAAAAGTTAAACTATCCACCTTACTTCTCAGACCCCAGGTAGGATTAAACGATTTAATTCAAACCTTACCCCATGTACATGACCATTTTTCACAATACAATGGTTTGTCCTATGAAGTGATAGAAGAGACTGAAATCCTTACCAAATACGAAGGATACATTGACAAGGAAAAAGAAATAGCCGAAAAAATTTCAAAGTTTGAAGACATCCCCCTGAAAGCTGATTTTGATTACAAATCCCTGACTTCACTATCATTTGAGGCCCGCGAAAAGCTAAGCAAACTAAAACCCCAAACAATTGGGCAAGCAAGCAGGATTAACGGCGTATCCCCGGCGGACATCTCGGTATTAGTTGTATATTTGACCCGCTAAACAACCTTACACTAAAATACACCTGTTTCACGTGGAACATACATTTATTTCGCCCCCTAAATCTTGTTTACTCTGTGATAATAAGAGCTTTACAAAACATATTGAGCTAAAAGACCACTTTTTAAGTGGGAAATTTTTCACCATTTTCCGATGCGATTCCTGTGGTTTAATGCAAACCCAACCAGTACCACCTTTAGACAAGTTACAGGATTATTATGCATCACCGGAATATATTTCTCATTCCAATCAGAAATCAGGACTCTTTAACCGCACATACCAGGTCATACGCAAGTATACTTTACGAAAGAAACTCAAACAGATTCAACGATATGTAAAAACACCAAATTTACTTGACATTGGGTGTGCCACCGGTGAGTTTCTTCATTACTGCGCCCAAAACAATTTATCAGTCACTGGTATTGAACCTAACAATAATGCCAGAGAATTTGCACGTCGCGAATACAACCTTAAAGTTGAAAATGAGGATTACTTACCCCGGTTAAAAGATGGCACTTTTGATGTTATTACTATGTGGCATGTGCTTGAGCATGTACCAGATATTAATGAGAGAATGGCGACTATAAACCGTCTCCTCACCGAAAATGGAGTCGCCTTTATAGCTCTTCCCAATCCCAATTCATACGACGCACTTTATTACGATAATTACTGGGCCGCGTGGGACGTACCGCGTCACTTATTCCATTTTTCAGCAGACGCTTTTATTCAACTGGCTGAAAAACATCATTTCAAATTAGTGGCAAGAATCCCTATGCCATTTGACTCGTATTATGTTTCATTGTTGAGTGAGAAATATAAAAACGGTAAATCTTCTTTTACAAAAGCAGCTTTCAGAGGCTATTTATCCAACAGAATGGCCCGCAAAATCAATTCGGAATACTCAAGTATAACTTACGTTATTAAGAAATCGTCATCTTAATCATTGAAGCTGCCATTTAACGGCTGCTTCTTTATTATCTTTACCACTATTTAATTAACAGTCCGGCCTGATTATTGGCCTGTTGTTTGTATGCAATAGGTTTTTTAAAGCTCAAGATATGAATGCGTCCACTTTTCAGAAACATATTCATTGGTACTCCGTTTCTCTCGCTGTTTTTATCATTCTTTTATCGGTATTTTATACCCGACACCTGGATAAAAATAATGATACGGATAAATACATCCAAAGGTTTGAGTCAGAGCTAAATCTAAGAAACCAGGTCGCAAAGGAAATTCTGGCCCAATTGGCTGCATCAGATAACAAAGAAAGTTATCTGTCCATCCAGAATTTTTCGTCCAGACTTCCTGAAAATTTCAACCTCTTTGTACTCAAAGATAACCATTTGTTTTATTGGTCAGATAACTCATTACCCGTAAACATTGAAAATGCAGACTCTTTAAAGCACATAAGAATTTTAAAAACAGGCAACGGATTTTATCAGGTAAATTCACTCACTGACGGTCGGTTTCAATATTATCTGACCGATATAATTAAGTCTTCTTTCCGTTATCAAAATGACTATTTAACTTCCAAATTCAACCCGGCATATTCCATCCCTAACAAATACGAAGTACTTATTACTCCCACGGAATATCCTGTAAAAGATACTTCCGGCAACGCCCTGTTTTATATTCTGCCTTCTGATGAAATATTATTCAATTCCGTGGATCTTTCCCTGCTCACGATATTGTACACAATAGCTTACATTCTTCTGATTTTTTCTATTTACAAGCTTTATCAGAGATATACTTCTATCCATTCAAATGTTTTTCATTTCGTTCTGTTTGCAATTGACATTCTCATACTTCGGGGTATTATTTTCTATTTCAGAATCCCAAATATCCTATACTCATCCGATTTTTTTAGCCCCGTTTACTTTGCTTCGTCGCGCTTCTTACCATCTTTAGGCGACTTATTCATAAATTCCATCACCATTCTAGGCATTTTAGCGGCTTTTTACAGGCATATATATAACAATAAGCAAATTTCAACACCTATTATACTGATTAATAAAGTATTACCTTACATTATCTTCCTTATTTCCATCGCTTCATTTTACTATTGCTGTTATTTGATAGATACGCTTATCATAAACTCATCTTTTAAGTTTGACCCCGGCAGCGTAATGGACTTTTCATTTTACAGCATCATTGGTTTCCTTATTATAGCCATGTTTTTAGCAGGCTTCTTCCTGTTTACTTTTCCGTTGCTGCGTTTTGCTTATAAGCCGGAGGTATTTTGGCAGCCCGTTTTCACCTTTATCTTTCTGAATGCTTCCATTTATTTTCTATCTGACCTGGTTAATTCTTATCGGCCTGCTGCATTAAATCTGTTTGCGCTGTGCTTATATTACTTAATAATTCTTCTCATTCGTAAAGGCTTCCTCAAGT
The DNA here is from genome assembly GCA_020636745.1 of Lentimicrobiaceae bacterium. Taxonomy (NCBI): domain Bacteria; kingdom Pseudomonadati; phylum Bacteroidota; class Bacteroidia; order Bacteroidales; family Lentimicrobiaceae; species Lentimicrobiaceae bacterium. Next base: position 51,234 of record JACJXH010000011.1, read on the forward strand.
TTCCTCATGCTACGACTTCTATTCTGATAGTGCTGGTTTTAACCATATCGTCAGCCTATAGTGTTCAGCAACAAAAAGCGCTCAAGGAACATGACGAAAGGAAGCTAATGGCAGTCAGACTTTCATCTGACCGGGATAAGCTTGCAGAATTTTTATTTGATGAGGAAGAAAACAAGATTAAAAGTGATACCGTATTCGGGCAATTATTTATGAAAGCCTGGCTTTATCCTTCAGAAGAAGAGTTATGCATTAATTACATCAGAAATAACTATTTCAAAGGTTTTTGGACCAAATACAATGTTCAGGTTACTTTATGTTATCCTGAAAAAGTATTGGAAATTAAGCCATCGGGTTACCTGATCGGTTGCCAGGACTACTTTCAATCCATTATTTCCAATATTGGGGAGAAAACAGCAAGTACATCGCTTTATTTTATACGTGAATCTTACGATGCGAGCAGCTATATAGCCAATATAGCTTTCGGAAGTAATGCATTACACTCAGAAAAAGCACATCTGATTATAGAATTAAACAGGAAATATGTTCCCAAAGGCCTGGGTTATCCCGAACTTTTACTCGACAAATCATTAACAAATTTAAACGACATTTCAGGGTATTCATATGCCATCTATTTTAAAAACGAATTGGTCAAAAACGTCGGAGAATATACATACAGTAACAATGAATCGGGGGATATTTTTCGAAAAAGCGATTTTTATTTTTATGATAATAATGGCTACAACCACTTGTTTCATAAAATAAACAGAGATACTTCCATAATCATCAGTTGTAAATCAGATACAATAACGGATAAACTAGCTCCTTTCACCTATCAGTTTATTTTTCACATCATTTTGTTATTGATTGCAACAGGTTTAGCAGGACTTGGCAGGATTAAAAGCAGGAGAAACCTGGATTTGAAAACCCGTCTTCAAATTATGCTTGTTTCCCTAATATTGTTTTCTTCCATTTCTGTAGGAATTTCAACCATATATAACATTAAAAGCCTGAATGCCAAGAAAAATAAAGATATGCTCAGTGAAAAAGCGCATTCAGTACTAATTGAAATAGAAAATAAATTGTCATCATTCGACTTCTTAGACCATACACAACAGCCTTATCTTGAAGAATTACTCACCAAGTTTTCAATGGTTTTTTTCAGCGATATTAACCTTTATGATAAAAACGGCCAACTCATGGCTTCATCAAGGCCTCAGATATTTGACGAAGGACTGAAATCAGGAAGAATGACCACGGCAGCTTACCAGCAGCTGGTTCTTGAGAAACGTACACTGTTTATTGCCAACGAACAAATCGGCAACTATAATTATCTATCAGCTTACCTTCCTTTTCGCAACAATCAGAACAAAATCATTGCCTATATAAATCTCCCTTATTTTGCCAGGGAACAAGAGTTGCGCCAGGAAATTTCATCTTTTTTGCTCGCTTTTTTAAACATATTCGTTCTTCTGACAGCATTGGCTGTATTTATCTCACTTTTAGTTGGTAATTTTCTGACCAGGCCATTACAAATGATACGCAACCGGTTTTCGAGTCTGAATCTGAACAGAACCAATGAAAAAATAATATATTCCCGAAAAGACGAATTAGGAGACCTTGTGCATGAATATAACCTGATGGTAGATAAACTGGAAGAAAGCGCCGAAAAACTTGCCAGGTCGGAACGTGAAAGCGCCTGGAGGGAAATGGCCAGACAGGTTGCCCATGAGATCAAAAATCCGCTCACACCCATGAAATTAAGCATTCAGCATCTGCGCAAAGCCTATCAGGAACATGCCCCTGACTGGGAAACCCGGCTTGACAAAACAACCCAAACCCTGGTAACCCAGATTGACTCACTTGCTTCCATTGCCACAGCTTTTTCTGATTTTGCCAAATTGCCTCAACCTGTTAACAAAAAAACAGAGATAACAACCATAATCAGGAGCACTCTGAGTTTATTCAATCAACATCCTGACATTAATTTCAGTTTTACTATTCCGGAAAAGGAATGTTTCGTATTTGCTGATGAAAAACAATTATCACGTGTTTTTATCAATCTTCTCAACAATTCAGTTCAATCTATACCACCTGATAAAACAGGTTTAATAACAATTAAACTCGAACCAATGCCCCAATGGCACAAAATTGAGATTACCGATAATGGTATTGGAATAGGAGAGGAGGAAAAGTCAAAGATTTTTTCGCCTAATTTTACCACCAAATCCGGAGGTATGGGTCTGGGGCTAGCCATGGTAAAAAACATAATAGATTCAGCCAACGGTAAAATCTCTTTTGTTTCTGAAAAAAACAAGGGGACAACATTTACAATAATTTTACCCGTTTGCAAAGACTGAATTGAAACTTAAAGCTATTATAAACATTGAACCCACTTAAAAAGCTTGCCGGCCAAACAGCAGTTTATGGTCTTCCTACCATCATTGGCAGATTGCTGAACTATTTGCTTGTTCCCCTTTATACCAGAGCTTTCATTACTTCTGAATACGGCGTTGTTACTGAATTCTACGCTTATGTGGCTTTTTTATTTGTGATTTTGACTTACGGAATGGAAACTGCTTTTTTCAGATTTTCATCAAGTGAACAAAACAAGTCTCATGTTTTTAGTACTGCCCTCATTTCACTAATTGTCTCCTCGGTACTTTTTCTCATACTGGCATTTGCATTCGCTCCTTCCATTTCCTTCAGGATGGGCTACAGTGAACATACGGAATACATCCGGTGGTTTGCTTTGGTTTTGGCGACTGACGCAATAAGCACAATACCTTATGCCAACCTCAGGCTGAAAAACAAGCCTCTTAGATTTGCATTTATAAAAATTGTAAACATTGCTGCCAATATAGGCTTTAACCTGTTTTTCATACTTCTTTGCCCTTATTTAATGACTCATTTTCCCAATAGTTCCATTTCATCTGCTATTGAAACAATTTACAATCCGGCAATTGGTGTTGGATATATTTTTATTTCAAATCTCATTGCCAGTGTATTGACATTTGCGATGTTGCTTCCCGAAATTATTCGAATCAACTTCAAAATCGATTTTAATCTGTTAAAAAGGATGCTGAAATACAGCTGGCCCTTATTGATTTTTGGTATGGCAGGAATTGTGAATGAAACTTTTGACCGAGTGATTCTCAAATATCTGCTTCCTTCCCATGTAGATGCCATGGCCCAACTTGGTATTTACGGCGCATGCTATAAAGTGTCAATATTAATGACTTTATTTATCCAGACGTACCGGTATGCAGCCGAACCTTTCTTCTTCGACCAGGCAGGCCAGAAAGATGCCAAAAAAACCTATGCAGATATGATGCATTACTTCATTATTGTGTGTCTTCTCATCTTTTTGGGGATAATGCTATACATAGACATAGTCATCCGTTTTATTGGAAAGGATTTCAGAGAAGGAGCAGGAGTAATTCCTATACTACTGGCTGCAAACTTATGCTTAGGAATTTTTTACAATCTGAGCGTTTGGTTTAAACTAACTGACCACACTAAAACGGGCGCCTTAATTTCACTGGCGGGGGCAGGCATTACAATCATCCTCAATTTTATACTGATTCCTTCAATGGGTTACATGGGAGCAGCATGGGCCACATTGGCCTGTTACGCCTCAATGATGGCACTTTCATACGTTATTGGACAAAAGTATTATCCTGTAGATTATCATCTCTCCAGGGCCGCCATTTACAGCCTGATAGCCACGCTTATTTTCGTAGCTTCAGTTATGCTTTCAAATCAGAATCCATGGCTAAAATATGCCATTAATACCCTGCTGATGGCTGGCTTTATCATGTACATTTTCCGTGTTGAAAAACAACGGTTTTTATCAGTTATCAGGAAAGCCTGACGGCCAAATCCTTATAATGAGTAATTTTGTTGCTGAATTTTTTCTGCTCATTTAATTTTTGAAGAATTTATGGAAATCAACATTGTAAATAACTCATCTCATCCATTGCCTGCTTACGAAACCATAGCGTCAGCCGGAATGGATATAAGAGCTTGCCTTTCCGAACCCATTACCATTAAATCACTGGAGAGGACGCTGATACCTACCGGATTATTTATAGAGCTTCCCAATGGCTATGAGGCTCAAATCAGACCACGCAGCGGACTGGCTGCCAAATCGGGAATAACAGTTCTAAATTCGCCGGGAACGATTGACGCAGATTACAGGGGTGAAATTAAAGTGATACTTGTAAACCTCTCTTCGGAGCCTTTCACCATAAACAATGGCGACCGTATAGCACAAATGATTATTGCGCAGCACACCAAAGCTACATGGGTACAGGTATCCGAGCTTAACCAATCTGAACGGGGGGCCGGTGGATTTGGTCATACCGGACAAAAGTAGCATTCACTGTAATTCATTGTTTTCTGAAAAATAATTCAGATAAAATTCTCAAAGATTAACTAAATCTGCCTTTAATGAAATTACCGGTTCAAATCATATTTTTCCTTTCATTTTGTATACCAATACATCTATTGGCTCAGGAAATTCCTGATTCAGGAGAAACAGTCATTGGAAAAGAAGAAACTCGCATGTTCAGGGAAAAACAAAAAGCCAATGCATTGTTTTTCGAGGCCAATAAAGCAAAAATCACCGACAACATAGATAAAGCCATCCTTCTTTTTACCCAATGCACTGAAGAAGACCCTGCAAACGATGCAGCCTGGTACGAATTATCGATGCTTTACTTTGACCAAAAGGAAATTGAAAAATCCATTTTATCGGCCCAAAAAGCTTATGAACTTGCCCCGGCCAACACATGGTACAGCCTTTCGTTGGCCAGTCTTTATGCCAATAACAACCAGCCTGATGATGCCATAAAAGTATATGAACATCTGAGACAGGCCGATCCTGATAATAAATCGTACGCCATGGATCTTGCCAATATATGGTTACAACTTGATAAACCCCAGGAGGCCCTCAAAATTTATAATGAATTAGAAGCCAAATCAGGAATAAATGAAGAACTGTCCATGCGCAAACATCAGATTTATCTTGCCACAGGTAAAGATAAAAAGGCGCTTGAAGAACTTGAAAAATTAGCTGATGCCAATGCATATGACAGCCGCATATTATCCATGCTGGCTGAATTTTATATGCTGCAGGGGATGAAAGAAAAGGCGTTATTAACTTACGAACAAATCTTAAAAGTTGACCCCGAAAACCCCTATATCAATATTTCACTTGCTGATTTTTACCGACAGCAAGGCGAACTGCAAAAAGCCACCGCCTATTTAAAAGCCGGTTTCTACAATCCATATCTCGACGCTGATGCCAAAGTACAAATCATGATGACCTATTATTCTCAAATTAAAGAATATGCTGGTTTGGAAGATGAAATCAATGAATTGTCGGGTATTCTGGTTGAAATGCATCCCAATGAACCACGTGCACTGATTTTAAGAGGTGAACTTCTGCTGATGAGTGAAAAGTTTGAAGAAGCACTTGACTTGTTCAAAAAGGTGAATACGCTTGACCCCGGAAAGTATCAGGTGTGGGAAAATATTTTAAGAATAAATGCTTATCTCGAAAATTATTCCCAGCTGGCGCAGGAAAGCAGCACTGCCATTGATTTGTTTCCTGTACAACCAATGCCTTACTACTTCAACGGAATTGCACACTATCTGCTTAAAAATTATGAAAAAGCCATTCAATCATTAACAACCGGAGTAAAATTCATTGTAAACAATAATGCACTTTCGTCTGATTTTTATAGCATGATTGGAGATAACTGGCATGCACTGGAAAAAGATAATGAGTCTTTTGCCGCTTATGAGTCAGCCTTAAAATTCAATCCTGATAATGCATCAGTACTCAATAACTATGCATATTATTTGTCAATTCAGGGCAAGGACCTTGAAAAAGCAGCAAAAATGGCAAAAAGGGCCAATGAATTAAGTCCGGATAATGCCACATTTTTGGATACTTATGCCTGGGTATTTTTCAAACAGGGCAACTATAATCAGGCGCTGATATACATTGAAAAAGCACTTCAGCTAAATGAAAAAAGTGGCGGAGTGGAGTATGAACATTACGGAGATATTCTATTCCGCCTGAACCGGATATCTGATGCCATTATTTGGTGGAAAAAAGCACAGGAAACAGGCGAAGGATCCACATTACTTGAATCAAAAATTAAAGACGGAAAACTCTATGAATAAACCACTTACAGGAGTTAAGGTATTGAAATTTATACTCCTTTCAGTTTTTGCCCTATCGCTTGCATCATGCAGTTCAGTGCGCAAGACAATAAAAGAACCGTTAAAGGAACAAGGCGCTGATTACCTGTTTGATAATCTCAAATCAAATGAATTAAAGTATACTTTCTTTTCATCGCGGTTTGCCACATCTTTCTATCAGAATAAAAATGAAACTTCGTTCAGCGGACAAATCAGAATTTATAAAGACAGCCTTATCTGGATATCTATTTCTCCTGTTTTAGGCATTGAAATGGCCAGGCTGCTCATTACGAATGATTCGGTAAAATATATGAACCGAATCAATAATAACTATTTTATCAGCGACTTTAATTACATTAATACATTGATTAACAGCACGCTTGATTTTGATATGCTTCAGTCATTTCTTACCGGAAACGACTTCTCATTTTACGAAAATACTTCGTTTAAAGCCCAAATTGATAATCAGGAATATAAACTTGTAACCACCAACCGGAGAAAACTTAAGAAATATGTGCGTAACAATCAGGAAATTAATATCCCGTTACAAAATATATGGCTGAGTCCTGAAACCTTTAAAATAAACCGGGTTATGATTCGCGAACTCACGCAGGAAGGACGAAAACTAGAAGGTCGATATCAATATGAAAGTATTGGTAATCAGCTTGTTCCTGTTAATCTTCTTTTTGATTTAGAAACATCTGAAAACAAGAATATTATCAAAGTCGATTACAGTAAAATAAACATTACCGATAGTCTTCAGTTTCCTTTCCGAATTCCTGAAAAGTACACCAGAGTAGACAAGTTCTAAGAAAAAATAAAATGACAAACCACAGTTTCAGATTACATAGTTTAATCAAACTTTTGTCTTGTATTGCTATTGCTATTCTTGGGATGCTTGTTTCGCCAAATGCTGCAGCTCAAAACAGTAAAGCCCAGCTGCAGCAGAAAAAAGCCAAAATTGAAGAGGAAATCAATTACACCAACAAACTTATCTCAGAAACAAAAAAAAGCAAGCAGGCATCTTTAAATCAGTTGGTATTACTTAATAAGCAGATAAGTAAGCGACAAGAATTAATTTCTGTCATCAGCAATGAAATAAACAATCTGGAAAATCAGATAAACCAAACCAACGATACCATTGCTCATTTAACGCAAACCATCAAGCGGTTAAAAGGGGAATATGCCCGCATGATTTACTATGCCAGCAAAAACCGGAATGCTTACTCCAGATTGATGTTTATTTTTGCCGCTGATGATTTCAATCAGGCCTATCAACGCCTGAAATATTTTCAGCAATACAGCAGTTACCGCCAAAATCAGGTAAGAATAATTAAAGAAAACCAGCTTATCCTAAATCAGAAAATAACCTTACTTGAAAAGCAGAAAAACGATAAACTTTCGCTAAAACAAATGGAAGAAAGCGAAAAGAAGAAATTAACGGTTGAAAAAAATGATCAGGATCGCACAGTCAAAAATCTATCGCAAAAAGAGAAAGATTTGCTTAAAAAGCTCAGAGAAAGTGAAAAAGCAGCGCGCAAATTACAGAAAGCCATAGAAGACCTGATAGCCGAAGAGATAAGAAAAGCAAGCGAAGCAGCTAAAAAAGCTGGAGTTAAACCTGCACCTGAAAACAAATTCGGTTTAACACCATCAGAAATACAACTTACTTCAAGTTTTACCGGTAATAAAGGCCGTTTGCCATGGCCAACAGAGAAAGGTATTATTTCTTCAACCTTTGGAGAGCATCCACATCCGGTTTTAAAAGGAATAAAAACAAGGAATAATGGCATTGATATCTCTACATCTGCAGGTGAAACAGCCAGGTCGGTTTTTGACGGAGAAGTAACCTCCACCATGACGCTTCCCAACTACAATAACGTTGTAATTGTAAGGCATGGTGAGTTTTTAACGGTTTATTCAAACCTTGGTCAACTATTTGTAAAAAAAGGAGATAAAGTAAAGACAAAGCAAAAAATAGGTGTTATTCAAAGTGATGAAAACGGCAAAACGAAACTTCATTTTGAACTTTGGGAAGGAAAGAATATTCAAAATCCCGAATCCTGGATTTTGAAATCAAAATAAAGAAACCAAATCCTGAATTGCTTTCATGTAATTACTAACTTTGTATTCAATAAAAACAAATCACATGATATCAGGCATCATTCTGGGTATTGTAGGACCCTGGCAGATTATAATTATCCTAGTAATCGTTTTACTCCTCTTTGGAGGTAAAAAAATACCTGAACTAATGAAAGGATTGGGTAAAGGTATCCGCGATTTTAAGGATGAAATGGGAAAAAATGACGACGAAACTGAAAAAAAACAGTAATCCGTCAATCCCAAAGATTTTGTAAACAATTAAATACATGCCAGTTATAATTGGCATTACAAAGTCTTTTTTAAATACTACACATGAAAAAAAGGTCTGTAAACAGGTGTTTACAGACCTTTTTTTAACAACACAGATAGTAAAAGCCAATAATAAAAAATCCCCGTAAACTACAGGTTTACAGGGATTTGTGGAGCGTAGGGGAGTCGAACCCCTGACCTTTAGACTGCCAGTCTAACGCTCTAGCCAACTGAGCTAACGCCCCAGTTCACGAAACAGCTACATTTGCCAGAATCGGGATTGCAAAAGTATAAAAATTTCCTGATTTCAAACAATTATTTTTCATTTCTTCGCATCTTTGCAGCGCAAAAAATAGCATACAATGGATAACAAGCGTTTGTTTGCTGCCATAAGGTTCTATCCTGACGAGCAGTTTACAGATACCTATACTCACCTTAAACAGGCACTGGATCACAACATTATTAAGTGGGTTGATATTCAGAATGTGCATATAACCCTGAAATTCATTGGCGAAACTATCCCCGATGAAATTCCTGCACTTCAGGAAGCACTGTCAAAAGCTTGCGAGGGCATATCACCTTTTGAACTTCAAATTGCAAAAACAGGTATTTTCGGAAGTCGATACAATCCCAAAGTTATTTGGTTTGGAATTGATGAAAATCCCATGCTGATGAAGCTGGTAAAACAGGTTTCATTTCAACTTGAAGAGGTTGGCATACTGGGCGACCGGCAAAATTTTGTCCCTCATCTCACCGTTGGAAGAATCAGAGAGATAAGGGACAAAAATCATTTTCAGCAACTGATGGATTGTTTCAGAGACCTTAACCTTCAAAAACAGGCGATTGAAGGATTTGATTTGTATGAGAGCATTTTACAGCGTGAAGGCCCGCAATACAACGTCATTGAATCTTATCGCTTTTAAGGCCATTATTTTAAATCGGCTTCTTCAGATATTTCTTTTGCTTTCTGATTTTTGCTTATTCTGATTTCAAGAATATAATCAAGAATCAAAGCAATACCTCCGAAAAGGGAAACCAGTGAAAAATAAGCGGCTTCTCGTTCCATTGCCCCGGTAGAAACCAGAATATTTGCCAGCAATAATCCTAAACCCACGCCGGTAAAAAGCAAACCATACTTTAGAGATGAAAAATCGTTTGATTTTTTCTCAAAAGAAGTAGGATCAAGGCCACGATCTAAAAGTGCCATTCTCTCTTTTCTGCGGATAAGCAGATAAACAATACCATAAATAGTTGCAAAAATGGTAGCTGGAATCAGGAACTCATTCATAATTATAAAATTTTAAGGTTGTTCTTTGTGTTCGCTGCCTTTTTGACGCTACCATAAATAAGAGGTTACAATTATACTTTGAATTTAATCTAATCTGCTGTAATTTAGCATGAGGCGATTATTTTTAAGTTCTTAATGCCATTATTGTAACCCATACATAAACCTGACGTCTAACCAACAAATGAATCAACCGGACGATAATCATTTAATACAGCAGGTGCTCGATGGAAATACGGGCGCATACTCCTTGATTGTTGACCGGTATAAAGACCTGGTTTATACTGTTGTAATAAAAATAATACGTAACCGTGAAGAAGCTGAAGAAGCCGCTCAGGATACCTTTCTTAAAGCTTTTCATGCATTACCTTCATTTAAACGGGAGGCCAAATTTACTACCTGGCTGTTCAGAATTGCCTACAATACAGCAATTTCAAGAACCCGAAAGAAACAACTGACCACCACGGCCATTGACGATAAAATGATTGAAAACTACAGTACCGATGAAATAAAAGAAAATATCGGTCAACTGAATGAAGAAGAGCAGTCAAGAATGCTTCAAATCGCTATTAAAACACTTGCTTCTGATGAACAATTGCTGATAAATTTGTTCTATCACAACCATCAAAGCATTGAAGAAATTGCTTCCATTACCGGACTCTCTGACACGAATGTAAAAGTTAAACTTCACAGAATCAGAAAGAAACTTTACATGCAAATGCAATCGAATATGCAGCCCATGCTGTCTTAATTTTGTTTACTAATTTTGTAGCCATGAAATCTGATAACCATATCGAAGACCTGAATGACAAACTGCTTTTTGATCTGATAGGAAACCTTCCGTTGGAGAAAGCACCTGAAGGTTTCAATGCAGGTATTATGCAACAAATATATTCAGGGGTTGAACCCTTTGAATACACTCCTGAATACCGCCGACAGATGCTATGGGCTTATATTGCCATTGGAGTAACTGTATTGCTGGCTGTTTTCATGCTGTTTGCACAATGGCCGTTTCTAAAAATTAGTTTTCTTTCAACCCCTGAACAACTGCGCGATTTGCTAAATGCAAGCCTGGGTATTTTTGATGGATTCAGCAAAGTGTTGTCTTTTGTAAAAAGCTCATCTTCAGTGTTTATTATTTTTATTGCATTAACCTTGCTACTCATCTTTGAAAGACTTTTCAGAAAAGGCATTTCATCCGACCGCTCTTTTACCTTCTGATTTGAATTTATGTTTCCTGATGAAATCAAACAATTTATTGAAAAATGGTTGTCTGCTGAAATTTCTACAGATTCTAGAATTATTGAAGTAAATCCATTATCGGGTGGTTCAATTCATGAGGCTTTTAGTATCCTGACCCCCTCAGGAAAGTACTTTCTGAAATATAATATAGCGGGCCGGTATCCAAACATGTTTTCCGCTGAAGCAAAAGGACTTGATATTTTAAAAAAGACTTTATGCATTGATGTTCCACATGTTTTCCTTACAACAGAAACCGGAAGGTTTACTTTTATTCTGGAAGAATTTGTAGAAAGTGGCAAACCTCAACAGGATTTTTATGCCATTTTTGGCCAACAACTTGCCGCTTTGCATACACATTCGTCCGAAACATTTGGACTAGACCACCATAATTATATCGGAACTATTTCACAATCAAACAATCAACACGGTACATGGCTTGATTTCATGATAAATGAAAGATTGCTTCCTTTGCTGAAAATTGCGGTTGATCAGGGGAAATTAAATATGACCGATTCAAGAAAATTTCACAGTTTATTTAATTACCTGCCAGAAATCATACCGCTGGAAAAACCAGCCCTGTTGCATGGAGATTTATGGAGCGGTAATTATTTAACAGGAAAACAAGGTTTGCCCTGCATTTTTGACCCAGCTGTATATTTTGGTCATCGTGAAATGGATATAGCTATGACCAGGTTATTCGGTGGGTTTTCAGCTGATTTTTATGAATCATACAATGCTTTTTTCCCTTTAGAGCCCGGATGGAAAAATCGAACATCTATTTTTCAACTTTATCCTTTACTGGTACATGCTATTCTTTTTGGAGGAAGTTATACAGCTGAAATCAGACAAACCATCGGAAAATTCTAATTAAAAGCCTTTTACCACACAAATACTGACTCATTTTTGATTAAACAAATAAGGCCTGTAAGTATTCACAGGTCTTAATCATTAATTGCATAAAATCACTTAATTTTTCCTTCTCTTCGCTCTTCCCACAACTGTTTAAAATTACGTTCACTTATCTGAGGTAATTTTCTTCTTGGTCCCCATGATTTAGCAAAAGCAACATTTAACAACGTATTTTTCAAACTTGCGCTGCCGGTATCCATCCACTTCCGGTTAAGCATTATATTTTTCCAGCCGATCATGGATAAACGCTCAAATACAGTATAATAACCAGCCTTAACACTATCACGTCGGTTAAAAAGCAATAATTCATGCAGGTTAATCTTAACAGGACAAACTTCAGTACAACTGCCACACAACGAAGAAGAGAAACTGAGATGTTTATAATCATTCAACCCTTTTAACCATGGAGAAATAACTGAGCCAATTGGACCCGTATAAGTGGTTCCATATGCATGACCTCCAATAGTTTTGTAAACAGGACAAGTATTGAGACAAGCACCACAACGTATACAACTTAAAGCACGGCGCTGGTGTTTTTGTGCCAATACTTCCGACCGTCCATTATCAAGTAAAATCACATACATTTCTTCAGGTCCGTCAGATTCACCCTCTTTACGCGGACCGCTCAGAATACTATTGTAGGCAGAAATATTTTGACCTGTACCGTGCGTTGCCAATAAAGGCCAGAAAAGATTCAGATTTTTAATTGATGGAATTACTTTTTCAATACCGACAATGACAATATGAACTTTTGGAAAACTTACACTCAGCAGACCATTTCCTTCATTTTCGGTTAAGCAAACAGAACCAGTATCGGCCAAAATAAAATTAGCTCCTGTAATCCCGATATCAGCATTAAAAAACTTTGTCCTCAATTTATTTCTAACAAAAGCAGTAATTTCCTGTGGTGTACTATTGGGCTTCAATCCGAATTTTTCCTGAAATAATTTAGCTACATCTTCCTTCGATTTATGCATCGCAGGAGTTACAATGTGATACGGATGTTCACCTGCCAGTTGTACAATATACTCGCCAAGGTCTGTTTCAAGTGATTCAACACCAATACTTTCAAGAAAATTATTTAAATCAAGCTCTTCTGAAACCATTGATTTGGATTTTACAACAGAAACAGCTTCATGTTTTTTAACAATTTCTCCTATTTCTTTAAGAGCCTCATTACAATCAAGCGCCCAAATTACTTTCCCGCCATTTTTTTCAAAATTACTTTCAAATTCTATCAGATATTTATCCAGATCATTAATAACCTTATACTTCAGGTGAGCAGCACGTTGCCGGGCCAATTCCAGATTTGCAAACTGGAGCTTACCTCGTTTAACAGCATCATCATAACGACTGATATTGAAGGCAATTTTTTTTCTATGCTCAGTATTCAGTGCTTTTGATTCAGCGTCTTTCTTAAACTTATTATAAATTTCAGTCATGCCTTCATTATAGCAGGTTCGATATTTTATCCACTCTCAACTGGTGTCTTCCTCCTTCAAAGTCAGTATGCAGAAAAAGTTTCACCGCTTTAATTGCATCATCAAAATCGATAAAACGTCCCGGTAAAGAAAGTATATTTGCATCGTTGTGTCTCCGCGTAAGCTCAGCCTGTTCACTGTTCCAGCAAAGAGCAGCTCTTACACCGGGATATTTGTTAACAACCATGTTTACGCCATTTCCGCTACCGCATATCACTATGCCACGCTGATAGACGTTTTCATTGACTGCTTTACCAAGTTTGTGTGCATAATCCGGATAATCAACACTTTCTGTTGAGAATGTTCCGAAATCGTGAAGTAAAAAACCTTCAGATGTTAAAACTTTAATTAAAAATTGTTTGAGTTCAAAACCGGCATGATCACTTGCCAGTGCCAAAGTTTGCGACTTATCCCACATTGTTAATAATTTTTTTGACAAAATTAATCTTTAATCAGGCTTCTCAACGAAGTTCTTTTAAAATTAGTGACTTATGAAATGCCAAAATCCTTGATAAAGATACAGTTGTTTCGTTATCAGATTTTTAGATTTTGTTAACATTATTTTGTTAATTGTGGATTAATTTTGTTACAATTTTCTGAAAACATTTCATGAAACAGTCAAAAACTTCAGTACGCTTGTTGATATTCACATTTGAGCGGTATTTATTACAAACAATCAACAATTGATTAACCACTTTTTTGATGTTTATCAATGCAAATGAACAGTTGATTAACATTAATGAACCAATTGTTAATAAAGACACAATAAATTGAAAACCAATACCTCACTTGTTTTCTGATTGTTCATAAACTTTTAACAAACTGCTCATAGTGAAAAAAACAAGAAAAAAATTGAACAAGTTGCCAACACAACTAACAGCCCTAATAATAATAATGATTATTTAAATAATATTTTATTAATAAAAACCGGAAGATGGAAACCCTCATAACTTCAAAAAAAAATGAGCCTGCACAGGCTGAACTTTTGGAAGGCATTAAAAGATTGCAAAAAGAAAAGAATGCGATAATACTTGCACATTATTATCAGGTACCCGAAATTCAGGATTTGGCCGATTTTGTGGGCGATAGTTTGCAATTATCACAAAAAGCTTCGGAAACCAACGCTGATATTATCGTATTTGCAGGTGTACATTTTATGGCTGAAACTGCAAAAATTCTCAGTCCTGACAAAAAAGTTTTGTTGCCCGATCTTCAAGCCGGATGTTCATTGGCCGACAGTTGCCCTCCAGCTGCCTTCAGAGACTTTATTGATGCCTACCCGGGGCATAAGGTGATTTCATATATAAATTGCTCTGCTGCCATTAAAACCATGTCAGACGTAATTTGTACATCCAGCAATGCTCAAATGATTGTTAACTCATTTGCTGCTGATGAAAAACTGATTTTTGCGCCTGATAAAAATCTTGGAGCATATATCAACAGCAAATTAAACCGCAATATGGTTCTTTGGGATGGTAGTTGCCATGTGCATAATCAGCTGAGTGATGAAAAAGTGATTCAACTTAAGATAGAGAATCCAGATGCCAGGCTTATTGCACATCCCGAGTGCAGAGGACCTGTGCTTGCATTGGCTGATTTTGTAGGATCAACTGCTGCCATGCTTGAGTTTACAAAAAGTGATAAGAATCAAAGGTATATTGTGGCTACTGAAACAGGAATCATTCACCAAATGCAAAAGTATTCGCCTGAAAAGGAGTTTATTGTTGTGCCTTCTGATGAAACCTGTTCATGCAATGATTGTCCTTTTATGAAAATGAATACGGTACAAAAGTTGTACGATTGTCTTCAAAATGAAACGCCTGAAATTTTGTTGAACCGCGAAATAATTGAAAAAGCAAGGCTTCCGATTTTGAGGATGCTCGAAATTAGCAAAGCGGCTAACCTGATTAAATAATCAGATTAGTTCCAGATGAAATATTTAACTTTACACAATGCGAAAATTTGCTTTTACTATTTTGTTCCTTCTTTTGGCTTTGTTCATTAAAGCCCAGGAAAATGCTGTCAATCCCAATGGATATAATAGCTTTTATTTTGCAAACGGTAAACTATCAAGCGAAGGAACTATGCGCGATGGAAAGCCTGATGGGTATTGGAAAACCTATTGGGAAAACGGTACATTAAAGGCTGAAGGAAATCGCAAAAATTTTGAGCTGGACAGCACCTGGACTTTTTATGATGAGAATGGCAAAACCACCCTTCAGATTAATTACCTGAATGGTAAAAAAGAAGGAATTCGCCGTACCATCCGTGAAAATGAAGTAGTTGAAGAAAATTTTTCAAACGATGTAAAACAAGGATTAACCATTTACTATTATCCTGATGGTAAAATAATGCGTTCGATCAATTTTGAAAACGGACTTGAAAATGGATTTGCCCGCGAATTCGCACAGGATGGTACTGTTGTAACGCTTATCGAATACCGAAGAGGTTTTATCATTGATCGTGAAAATATCAACCGCCGTGATAAAAATGGTTTGAAACAAGGAACGTGGAAGTTTTTTTATGCTGATGGTAAAGTAAAAACAGAAGGTACTTACCGTGATGATAAACGAAATGGATATTTTAAAGAATATGACGATAAAGGGATATTAACTGACATCTCAAAATTTGTGAATGATGTAAAGCAGGAAGAAGTACCTGAACTTGCAAGACTTGATGTTAAAACAGATTATTATCCTGATGGAAAAGTAAAAACAGTAGCTAGTTATAAAGGAAATGTTCCCGAAGGAATCAGACGTGAATATAACGAAAACGGACAAGTAACAGACTCATACACATATCGTAATGGAAAAATTATCGCAGAGGGCATAATTGACGATGAAGGGATTAAAGATGGTCCCTGGAAAGAGTATTATGAAGATGGGCAGCTTCGTTCGGAAGGAAACTACAGACAAGGAAAAAAAATAGGAAAATGGAAATATTTTCACCAGAACGGAAATCTGGAACAGGAAGGCAACTACAATAATCAGGGTAATGCCGACGGAAACTGGGTGTGGTATTATGACAACAATACGCTGTTGCGCGAAGAATCATTTTTAAACGGACAATCAGAAGGTTTGTTTGCCGAATACGATGAAAACGGAAAAGTCATTATTCAGGGCGAATATGTTGACGGACTTGAAGAAGGATTATGGAAGTATCAGCTTGGTGATCACAGGGAAGAAGGAACCTACCGCGGAGGCATGAGAAACGGAGAATGGAAATATTTTTATGATGATGGCAAGTTGGCTTTTCAGGGATCTTTTATTGATGACAATCCCAATGGACGTCATATTTGGTATTGGCCTGATGGCAAAAAAAAGGACGAAGGCGAATTTATCAATGGCATGAAAACCGGCGATTGGATTCAATATAATCAGGATGGAACAACTTTTCTGGTTATCAGCTATCAAAATGGTATTGAGAAAAAATATGATGGCGTAAAAATAAAGCCTGAATTTACAGAATAGTTTGTTGGTTTATTTTTCATTTTCCTGTTTTTGCATGACTTTTTATTAATACACATCAAGATGAAAAACAAAGCATTATATGGTTTGATGTCTGCCTTGTTTATTTCAGGTGGATTATACGCTCAAACCCTCAAGGAAATACCCTTGAAAAAACCTGATATTCATTCGGGAAAACCATTGATGACAGCCTTAATGGAGCGAAGCAGTCATCGCGAGTTTGACAGCAGACAATTATCTGAAGAACATTTATCAGGACTGCTTTGGGCAGCTTGTGGCATTAACAGGCAGGAATCAGGAAAACGCACAGCTCCATCATCCATGAACTTTCAGGATGTACAGTTATATGTTTTGATGCAAAGTGGTATTTATCTTTACAACGAAGCCAATCATAAGCTATCATTAGTAAAGGAGGGTGATTACCGGGCGATGGCCGGTAAACAGGATTTTGTAGCTACAGCCCCTGTAAATTTGGTTTTGGTATCAGATTACAGCCGGATGGAGAAGGCAGAAGAAAAAGAAAAGGAATTTTATTCAGCCATTGATGCCGGATTTATTTCTCAGAACATTTATCTGTACTGTGCTTCAGAAGGACTCAATACCGTTGTAAGAGCTTACATCGATCGCGAAAATTTACATCAAATCATGCAATTAAAGCCTGAGCAACATGTAATTGTTTCTCAAACAGTTGGCTATAAGCCCTGATTAAGCAGATGATGTTCATCTGGTAAGGTAGTATCTTTTGTATGTACCATAACTTCCACCCGAACCTCCCGGAATAGTTTCGCGGCGCCATCCCGAAATAATAATTTTCTTGTCATCCAGCACATCCAGCTTCAGGTACATATCATAGGCACCTACAACAAAATCGTGGTAAGGAAGTGAAAAGAAAAGAGTAATTGTTCCATCGCTGCCTGAATTGAAATTATATGGAACCCAGGCAGCTGTATCTGTATAATTTATTCCGTTTTTTGAATAACGGTGAATCATAAAGCCAGCACCATAGCCAGGCAAAGTCTGATTCGGTTTTTGAAATTCAATTGTACCGGATTTTACACTTATTGAATCACTGGTAATTGTGCTAATACCTCCACTCAGCACATCTGTTTTGGCAACCAGTGTATCAACATTCCATACACCTCCTTCTGTAAAAATTCTGATTGTTTTTTCAGTGGTGCTTTCTGTTTTAAGTTCATCTACTACTTCGCACGAAGAAATGATGAATATTATTATCAGTAAAAAACAGTACTTAAACTGACTTTTATCTTTTTTCCGATTCATATCTGCAGGTTTACTACAAAGATGATACAAGAATTTTCAGTTGAAAATACCTATTGTTAGGGATATTTTGTGAGTTATAATACCGATAAATACAGGCAACCTGAACAACATTCGAAATTATAACCCAATCAATTGGGCAGGAAATTCAGGATGAATCAAAACCCCAAAAATAAAAATTAACCGATGCTGACAATTGGCCATGGGGTAGCCTTTTCCCAGGCTCCTTTGGTAAAATCAGGCACTTCTATAAGCTGGCTTCTGTTATTGACCGACATTTCACTCAGCTGAACAATTGAGGACCAAGTAGCGGCATCATAAACATCCTGATCAAGAGGGAGGCCATTACGCAAACAATAAATAAGGCGGTAATCCATGATAAAATCCATACCACCATGACCACCCACCTGGCGCGCTTTTTCACCGATTTGTCTGGCTAACGGGTGTTCATATTCTGACAGAAGAGTATCAAGTTCATTGGATTGAAGAAACTTGTGAGCGTTGGGTTCAAGTGCAATGGCTTGCTGCGGATATTTTCTGGCCAATCCTTTTGTTCCGCTAATAAGATGCAGACGGCTATATGGCCTAGGACTTGTTGTATCGTGTTGTATCAGGAGATTACGACCTTTAACTGTTTGTATAAGAGTTGTATTCATATCGCCCAGCAAGTATGTTTCACGTGCCTCAGGTGAATCCTGACCATATTTTTCTCCGGCAAAAAGACTCAGACCCGTTTGCTTTGTCGACATGGATGTTAAATAATCAAATCTATCGCCCCGGTTAATGCCCATGATTTGTGCAATTGGTCCAAGACCATGAGTGGGGTAGAGGTTTCCGTTGTGTTTTTTACTGAATTCAAGCCGCCAGTGGTTATAATATCCTCCTTCAGCCTCATCGAGAAATTTAAGTGCTCGCAAATCGTGTATATATGCTCCTTCAGCATATAAAATTTCACCGAAAAGGCCCTGTCGGGCCATATTAAGCGTGGCAAGTTCGAAGAAATCATAACAGCAGTTTTCAAGCATCATGCAATGACGCCGTGTTTCTTCAGCAGTGTTTACCAACTGCCAGCATTCATCAATGGTGACCGCTGCTGGAACTTCAAGGGCTACATGTTTGCCGTGTTTCATGGCATATACTGCAATTGGAGTATGTAAGTTCCAGGGTGTACAATTATATATTAAATCAATGTCATCTCTCTGGCAAACCTTCATCCAGTCATCATCGCCTGAGTATTCAGCTGCTTCAGGTAATCCTGCTTTGCGTAAATATGAGTTAGCTTCTTTGAGTAATTGAGCACGTACATCGCAAATGACGCGAATACTGGCACCTTCAATCTGTGTATAACGATGCACGGCTTCGATACCGCGCATTCCAATGCCAATAATAGCAATGCGCACTGTTTCAATAGGTTCGCAGGATAAACCCATGACAGATTTTCCCGGTTTTTTATCATTTATGATACCTGTTTGCAGAGATTGATTTCCAATCGAATTATCCGTCTGATTAGCAAAAAGATTTCCAATGGAACCTAGTCCTATTGCAGCCGAACTCATGGCTGCAATCTTTAAAAAATCACGGCGACTGCTTTTGTGCTTATCCTTCATAAAATATTTTATTAAGTAAGCAAAAATAGAAATATTTAGATTCAAAAACCGAAAATGAAATAAAATGGAAAAGAGAGTCAGCTTTGCCTTTCCGGATACAGGATCAAACCGAAAGATATTGGAATTGAGCGGGTAAAATGAGCATGCGGCAAATGAAGAGCAGCGTAATTTTTAAGAATTGTGGTTTATTTCCACTGCAAAGTTTCAAGCATGTGTTGAATATCGCCTTTGATAAAATCTATTACCGGCGCCAATGAATCATTGTTGGGCAAAGTATTGAAATATAGGGCTCCTCTTAAAAAGTGAGTTGTGCTATCGGTCACATAAAACTGATAAGCTGAAGCAGCTCCGGTACCTTGTATATCATACACAAGTCCATACACCTGATGTTTGCTGTTTTCAATTCTAACTTCCTCAATAGCAGATGCTTTTGGTATGTGTTTCATAACAAGTTCATGTGCATCTTCGGTAAAAACGCCCAGATTTTTATTCACTGTTTTATAGCTCAGGTGTACACGGCCCTTAAACTGAGGAAAATCAATATTAATCCAGTTGGCTTCGGCCGGGGCATGCACATCTTTGGTAATGCGGGCATAAGCCGGGTATTCAAATGAATATGGGAAAATGCTGTCGAGCAAACGGTAATTTTTATCGGGTAAACTTATTCGGAAATATCCTCGTGGTTTGGGTGTTGGTGTTTCACTACAGGCGCTAAAAAATAATATCGAAGTGATGAATATACCTGACAATAAACGATGTAGTAATTTAGAACTGACCTTATTTTTCATTCTGTAAGTTTATTAACAGGAAAATGCTTTATTCATTAACGATGCTGACATGAATACGTTTTATGCGTCTTTTATCAACGTTTTCGGCTTTAAAAACGTATTGGTTAAAGTAAAACTTTTCATTGGTATCCGGTATTTTTCCTGCCAGTTCGAGCATAAGGCCGGCCAGTGTATCTGATTCGCCTTTTGCTTCGGCAAAAATTCTGTCTTCAATTCCCATTACTTTACAAAAGTCGTTCAGCAACGTTTTTCCTTCGAAGATGTAATTGTTATCATCGATTTTTGAAAAATGAATAGCATCGGCTTCAATATCAAATTCATCATTGATCTCGCCAACAATTTCTTCAAGAATATCCTCAAGTGTAACAATTCCAGAAGTTCCGCCAAATTCATCAACAACAATGGCAAGGTGTATTTTTTTCTCTTGAAATTCCTGTAAAAGGTCGCTTATTCGCTTGTTTTCAGGAACAAAAAATGCCGGGCGCTGCAATTGTTGCCAGTTAAAATCGTCCAGACGGTTCAGATGAGGAAGTAAATCTTTTATATAAAGAATACCGGTTACATGGTCGAAACTTTCGTGGAAAACGGGTATTCGTGAATAACCGGAATCAAGAATAGTGGCCAGCAGATGTGTAAAAAGTGTTTTTTCTTCAACTGAGGTAACATCTATTCGGGGTTTCATGATTTCGCGCACAGCAATATCGCCGAATTTTACAATCCCTTTTAAAATTTTTCTTTCTTCATCAGGAGTTGTATTTCCGGTAGAAGTAATTTCAAGAGCTTCTGAGAGGTCATCAATCGTAATTTCATGTCCTTTGTGTGCGATTCTTTTATCGATCAGATGAGTAGATTTAACCAGGATTGTGCTGAGCGGGTAAAATATTTTGCGGAAAGTTAGCATTGGCCTGGCCATCAGATGGGCAACTTTGAGGGCATGCTGGCTTGCATAAATTTTGGGCATAATTTCGCCAAAAATCAGCAGAAGCGAAGTTACTATCACAACCTGAACAAGAAATCCAAGGAAGGGGGAGGTGGCAAAATCAAATAGCCTTGCCATTACAAACGATGAAATAATGACAATGGAAACATTAATAAAATTATTGGCAATTAAAATTGTGGCCAGCAGGCGTTTGGGTTTTTCAAGTAACAGCTGAATAAGGTGGCTCGATTTACCGTTATCATTTTTCAGATCGTTCAGATTGGCCGGGTTCAGTGAAAAAAAGGCAATTTCAGAAGCGCTGACTGCAGCAGACATAAACAGCAGCACTAGCATCAAAACCAGACTAATCACAACGCCGGGGTCAAAATTTCCGGTAAAAGTATTTAGTAAAATTGTCAACACCTGTAAAGATGATTCAGGATCGGGGTCTTCCAAAGCTAAATTGTTTTATATGCCTGATTTATAATTAAGCAGGTACAAAAATAGTAAAAAGATGCCAATTGCTCAGTATTGAATATTACAGTAAAGTACAGCCGGTTTTTAATCAGGATTTATACTGCAGCACTTCAATTTCACCTTTCATAACACCAATTGCATTCATGGCCAGTGCGTCAACTTCATCTTCGTCGGGGTAAATGGCTATAGTGGCAATTTTTTCAACTTTTTTGATGAGATTTTGTGTAAAGTAGCTGTAATGGAAAAGGTCGCCGGATAGAATAATGGCATCGGGTTTTCCGTCGAGCACGGTACACATGGCTCCAATTTCTTTGGCTAATTGATAGGCCATGGCATACATGATAAAAGAAGCATCTTTATCGCCGTCGGCAATCCGTTTATCAATGGTATTCAGGCTGGTGGTTCCAAGATAAGCGTATAAGCCGCCTTTGGCTGTTACTAAATCCATAAGTTCTTTTTCAGCGTATTTTCCGCTGAAGCACATCCGGATGAGATCTCCGGCAGGTAAAGTACCTGTACGTTCCATTGAAAAAGGACCATCTCCATCAAATGCCTGGCTCACATCTACAACATTTCCTTGTTTATGAGCACCCACTGAAATACCGCCGCCGCCGGCATGAACAACTAACAGGTTGAGGTCTTCATATTTACGGTTGATTGATTTGGCATATTTGCGGGCTACTACCTTTTGATTAAGGGCGTGAAATATTGACTTTCTCTTGAAAAGCGGGTGACCTGAGATGCGGGCAACATCATCCATTTCGTCAACAACTACGGGGTCGGCTATAATAGCTTTGGCGTTGGTCAATGCAGCAATATCTGCAGCTATCAGACCTCCGAGATTGGTTGCATGCATCCCCATAATTCCTTTCATCAAATCTTCACGCATTTGCTCATTGACTTCATATACGCCTGATTTTACAGGTTTTATTAACCCTCCTCTGGCGACAACAATCTGTAACTTGTTCACATTGATGTCATTGTCCTTTAGCTCCTGGAGGATGGCATTTTTGCGCATTTCGAGTTGCCCGGGAATGCTGCCGCATGCTGCAAGTTGCTCATCGGTATACTTTATGGTTTTTAGAAAACAAAGTTTGGAGTCTTTGTAAACTGCAATTTTCGAAGATGTGTTTTTAGGGTTGATAACCAGAACGATACCGAGTGTCATAACGATGTTTGGATTTAATTAGGGATTGGGTAAAAGTAAAGAAGATTCTGAATATAAAAAAAACAGTGCAATGCCCGATTTGTTTGGTAAAATCATAGTTGAAGAAGATCAACAATTTTCTGAAGATACAGCGCATCTATATCATCGAAAGAAGCCAGCTCTTTACTATCAACATCGAGTACCCCCGTAATTTCACCTGCTATGTTTTTTACCGGGATTACAATCTCACTTAAAGATCTTGAATCACAGGCGATGTGACCGGGAAAACTGTGTACATCATCCACAACGATAACCCGCTGTTGTTCAACAGCTGCCAGACAAACACCCCTTCCTTCAAGTATCTGGCAGGCGGCTGGTCCCTGATAAGGCCCTACAATCAATCGGTTTCCGTCTTTTCGGTAAAAACCGCACCAGAAAAAATAATCCATCTTGTTATAAAGGATAGCTGAAACAGTAGCCATCATGGCCTGCTGATCGGGACTTTTCTTAAGCAGTTCGTCAATTTGCTGATAAAGTCTGTTGTATCTGCCTTCTTTCTTTTTTGCGTCCATATTTGGTTTTTGGTGCTGTATAGTGTTCGGTTTCCAGAAATTGTTCTCAAAATTAGATAAATTTTAAATGGCAAAGCAGCGGATTATTTTTGAAAACGACTTGTAAAAAGCCTAAGCTGGTTTTGGATGTTAGATACTCTTTTTTGTGATATTTAACCGGATATAGTCAAAAAATAAAACATTGGCATCCATATAATTGGGGAATAACAGGCTTGGTTAGCAGGAAGTAAATTAATGGGTGGTGGCAAAAAATAAATTTATTGGATATTAAACTTATGTACAAAACTATATTTTGCTGATAAGGCTTAATGTTTGAAAAATGAAATAATTCATGTAGGTTTGTTACTAACCTGATTGAATTTGTACGCTATGCTTCGTTAAATCAATACGTTTTCGTTGTAAATGCGAAAAAAATAAACAGTAGAATCATGAAAAAAGAAAAGGGAATGAATGCCAATCAAAGCATTTCAAAGAAATGGACTTCCGATTCTTATAATCCTTTTGTGGTTTTGGTGGTGGTGGCCTATATTCTATTGCCTACCTATACACCTGTTATGATGGCACTCGATTCGAACGGTCCTAAGTTTTTTGCCTTATCATTGTTGAACATTCTGGTATTTTTAAGCTTCCTTTTTACCGGTTATTTTCACGAGTATCCGACCTACCTAAAATCATTTTTGCGCAGACCTGTGATAATTTCTTACTTAGGTTTTCTGTTTATTGCCCTGTTATCCTTTACACAATCTATAAGTTGGCCTGAGTCTGTTTTGCAGTTTTCAAAGATATTCAGTGTTTTCTCTGCTATCATTAATCTATCGGTAATTTTTATGCGCGATAAGCGTTTTATCAGAGCTATCATTATAGCTATGTCAATTCTTTTACTGGCCGAATCCCTGGTTGTGTTTTATCATATTTTAAAATTCACATTAGGCGAAATAAAAGAGATTTCGGAAATAAAGACAGTATATTCCAATAAGAATATTCTTGGGTCGGCTTTGTTTGTGAAAATGGCATTCGCTCTTTGGTTGCTGATATATGAGCATGGCAGACTGAAGACTCTGGGCTGGGTTTCATTATTTGCCGGTTTGCTGGCTACTTTCTTTATGGCCACCCGGGCGTTTTATTTGGGCACTTTAGCCTTGATTTTTATCTTTTGTGTTATTCAGCTTTCAAATTATATTCGCTTTAGAAAGCGTTCAACACTTCATTTAACAGGTCTTTTTCTGGCGGCAGTAATTCTTGCGTTTGGTTTTTTCTCTCTGGTACAAACAAAACTTTACCCCAAGAGCAACCATTCGCGACATACACAGGCTGTTGTTGACCAGTTGGCTACACTTGAGGATATTGAAAAGGCAGGCAGTGGTCGTTTAGACGGGTGGCTTTGGTCGTGGAAAATGCTTTATGAAAATCCTTGGCTGGGTGTGGGTACCGGAAACTGGAAAATTGTAGAATTAAAGTACGAACATCAGCAAAAGCCAGGATTTTCATTGCTCTATAAAGCACACAATGATTTTCTGGAAACAGCAGCCGAAACAGGTATTTTCGGATTTGTTTTTTATTCAGGTATTCTGGCTTTTTCTGTTTTTTCCTTTGTATACATTTATCGTCGGCGCAAGCCTTCTGAAGAGGTGCAGTCGTTGCTGGTACTGGCATCTGCCGGTACAGCTTTTTACTGTGTGGATGCTTTTTTTAATTTTCCGGCCGACCGAACAGAAATCCAGGTGTTATTGGCCATTTTTGTTTCGGTTGGAGTAGCTTCCGCTTATTGGTACAGCAAGGATTTGTTAAGTACAGTTGGTGAAGCAAATGTAAAAGTAAACGTCCATAAAAAAACAGTAAATAGAATTGCCATAGTCTTATTAATGTTAATTCAAGCAGGAGTTACCGGGGTGTTGTATATGAATGTGCTTTCGCTGAGGGCGCAAAATCTGGTATTTCCTGAGATCAAAGGCGGACAATTGCGGCAAAGCTCTGAAAAAATGATGGACGCATTTCCGGCAATACCTGCCATCAGTGCCTGGGGTGAATCAATACAGGTGGTTAAGTCAAGGTATTTGATTGTGGATAAAAAGTATGATGAAGCATTTCATTTGCTGATTCATGATCATTCCAATCCATACGATCCGAGGCGTGAGAACTTTCTCGCGTGGATGTATGAAGTAAAGAACATGCCTGATAGTTCGATGTATTATCTCCATCGTGCTTATACGATGAAGCCTAATCACTATAAATATTTGAAGAACGTCAATATATATCTGGTAAACGAAGGAAGGCATGCAGAAGCTTTGACCAATTTACAGAAATACCTGAAAGATAATCCAAAGAATCCAGATGCCTGGATAGATGCGACTGACATATGGCTCAGAGCCGATTCGCTTGACAGGGCATTTGAAACGATAGAACTGGCAAAAAATGAATTGCCCGATCAAATAAAAATCGCTGAAAAGCGAAAATCAGTGTATGCTGAAAAGTTCCAGAAACCCTTTATTCCTTTATTTGAAAAGGCGATGCAACAATACAATCAAAAGAAATATACTGAAGCATATCATCTTATCAGTGAGTTTATTGGTCATGTGAATGATTATGCTGAAGCTTACAGTTTGCGTGCTTTTACCAATTTATTTCTTAAAAATTATAAGGCTTGTATTTCTGATGCAGACAGTGCTCTGTTGTTGGGGAAACAAAATCCGTCCATCATCAACATTAAAGGGATTTCATTTTTGAACCTGGGACAAAAAGATGAAGCATGCATGCTATTTAAAAAAGCCAAGGACCTGGGCGATAAATCAGGGGAAAGCAATTACAAAAAGCATTGCGATATAACATTGCAGAAAAATTAGTTAAGGGTGAATTTTACTTATGAAAATTACTTTTAGTGTAGGTCTGATTCTTTGTTTTTTTTATAAAAACATAACAGGAGGTAGATTAAAAGAAAGCAACAAAGCCTATTTTCGATTAAAAAGTAGTACTTTTGCCAACCAAAAATATCCTTACGGAATGTAGACATCTGTTCAAACTCATCAATAAAGCGGGAGGGCTCCATGATTGAAACCATTAAACTAGGTACACTAAAGTGGCATCATATACTTGACCCCACCGATGAGGATCTGCAATTTCTGAAAGACGATTTCCATTTCCATCCACTTGATATCGAAGACTGCCGCAGCCGCACCAACCAGCGACCAAAGATTGATATTTACGATGATTATTACTTTCTTATTTTACATTTTCCTTACTTTGACCGATGGAATCGCTTTTTAAAAGTGAAGGAGGTCAAGATTTTCTGGGGAAGCGATTATATCATTACAATTGGCAAATCGCACTGGGTGGTTAAAAACCTGTTTAACAGCGGCCGCGAACCTGAGGATAATTATCAGGTAAGGCAAGTGGGTACCAGTGATGCTCTTTTATATAAAATACTTGAACATTTGATGCTTGAATCCCTCTCGCTTATTAGTAAGCTTGGCGTGGAGGTGGAACTTATAAATCGCGACTTATTCAATAAAAAAGCTGAAAAAACCATCGAAAGAATCTCACTTACCAGAAAGAATATCATCCTGGTAAATACTGTTTTTAAGCCTCAGCTAAGGCTTTTCCATAAATTTGAATCGGGCGACATCGAAGGCTATGCTGAAAATATGGAAGAGTACTGGGGAAATATCCTTGACTATTATCAGAAAATATGGGATATGACCGAAGATTACCAGGAAATTGTGGAGGGTTTAAGTAAAACTTTTGATTCATTGCAGACTAACAGAACCAATGAAATCATGAAAGTACTGACACTGATTTCTTCCATTTTGCTTCCGCTGACTTTTATTGCAAGTCTTTATGGCATGAATGTAGGTTTACCACTGCAAAGTAATCCCTATTCTTTTTTACTGCTCATGATTTTTATGGTCACTTTGGCCGGGTCTATGATCTTTCTCTTTAAACGTAAACGGTGGATGTGAAAAACATACCTTTTTATCAGGTTGTGTAAAATTATTGACGTTCAACAGCAAATGTTCGTTACCTCCTTTCTGTTTCAAATATTTAGCTAATGATTTAAAATTGAGCTACTAAACAGTTATGAACAATCGTTTTCCTATGTTTGTCAGAACGAACAAGTTATTTAGAATAAATATTAATTACATGATTTTACATAGAATGAACTTAATATTTTTTACACAAAAGGGGTAGGTTTAAGTAAAATAAATTTCCTAATCACTTTCATTATAAAAATTTCCAACAAAATTGTAAATCTTGTTTTTTCAGTGCAATCATATATTTGATTTGTTAATGCCGTAAACCTTCAATCGACTATTAAATTACTGTAACATATTGAAATTTAATATAGATAATAAATTCTGCCTTGCTATTTCCTTCAAGCTCAAGACAAGCATTTAAGTATTCAAATTTTAAATCTGGTTTTATTTGACTATTTTTTTTCTTTGTGAAGCCGAAATAAAATAAAATACCGAATAAAGCATTGAGAGTGCTTAATAAATGTTAAAGCACGCATATACAGCATTATATGAAGGAGATGAATTTTTCTTTATAGTTACTTCCGCGTTTATGCAAAAAAATATACACTCAACGTAAAAATAATTATCATTCCTGGTTTTTATGGTTTGTTAACATCTGGATGTTGAAAAGTTACTTTTTACTGGAATTGAAATAAACTTCCGGAACAATACCTTTAACGATTGAAAAATCAGTTTTCAAGAATGCAAAAGGAATATGGAAAAAAATTTACCCATCACTGTTTCAATTTCCAGAAAAAAAGGACATCAAAGCCTGCAACAAGATAGATTCCCATTCGTAGTGGAATCATTCTTATTTTTCCTTTCGCGCTCCGATTTCAATAATAAATATAAGTATTAAGTATTCTGGTTTTCAGGTATAAATTACCTGAAAACTAACTATATATAATTTTTGCTGATTAGATTTCACGGTCACTAAAGGTGACGGTGTTTTTTGCATATATGTCTGCCATTAAATGATGGTATAGACCAAAAATATTAATACTAGGGAATATGAGAACATCATTACACTCAGAAAATGAACTGAAAACTGGTAAAGTTAGCTTCAGCAGGTTTTTGGTAACCATTTCAGTAATTTTTATGTTTCTGGCAAATGTAAATGAGGTATCAGCGCAGGCCACACTGCAGGCTGACGGGCCAACTTCCATTTGTGCAGGGGAAAGCACCACTATCAACGTTTTGATATGTGATGGCTACGCTCCCTGGACGGTAGTTTACACCGATGGTACCAGCAATTTTACTGTAAATAATTACAACAGTAATTGCGACCCGGAATCAGGACCACTGGAAGGTGATGCGATCATCGTGACTCCAGCGAGTACCAGAACATATACCTTGGTAAGTGTCACATTTGGGTCAGGATTATCTGCTAATGCGTTATTAGGCTCAGTTCCCGTTACTGTTAACCCACTACCCTCCGGAATAGCTGTAAGTCCTTCTACCGGCCAATGCCCGGGCGTGGACTTTATGATAAGCGCCATAGCTACCAATGGGAGTACTTATGAACTGTGGAATGCCACCAACACCACCAAGATTGCTAATTTGCCCTACACCACATCCATCGTTGCTACTACCAATTATACCGTTCGGGCCATCAGTGGTACAACCCCAGCCTGTACTACTTCTGTTGCCTATACTGTTCAGCTTGAAAACACTCCGCCCTCCATTACCTGCCCGGGTAATCAAACTCTGAATCCAAATCCAACCACAGGTTGTTCGGCCGCCCTTCCCGACTACCGCAGCTTAGCCACTGTTTCTGACAACTGTACTGCATCAGGTTCAATTATTGTAACACAATCTCCTGCCCCGGGAACAAGTATTTCTGGTCATAATACAGTTCAACAGGTTACCTTAACCGCAACCGATGAAGCGGGCAATCAGGCTTCCTGCAATTTTAATGTTACCCTTACCGATAATGTAAATCCAACCATCAGTTGTGTTGCCGATCAAACGGTTCCAGCAGGTGCCGGATGCACTTATACACACTCGGGCACAGCCTGGAATCCGACAGGTGCCGATAATTGTTCAGTGGCTTCAGTTACTTATACGGCTAATAATGGCGCTTCACCTGCATCAGGTACCAATCTCAACGGAGTGGTATTTCAGCCCGGAACCACCACTGTTACCTGGACGGTTACCGACGGGGCAGGAAATACTGCCACCTGCAGTTTTAACGTTTCAATATCTGATACTCAGAATCCTTCCATCACTTTTTGTCCGGAAAACCAAACCGCCACCACCAACAGCGGAAACTGCTCCTACACCCACAGCGGAACAGCATGGAATGTAACCGCAACCGACAACTGTACAGTTGGTTCTATAGTATATACACTTTCAGGAGCAACCGAAGGAACAATAAATACCACACTGAACGGTGCAGTTTTTAATACCGGAGTTACCACAGTAAACGTGCTCGTTTCTGACGGAGCTTCAACACCCAATACCGTCTCGTGCAGTTTTACTGTTACCATAACCGACGACGATGCACCAACAGTAACCTGCCCGTCGGATATTACACAATCAACCGACGCATCAGCCTGTACAGCGTCGGTAGTCATTCCTGCCATCACCTTTGGCGACAACTGCAGTAGTCCTTCTTTGGCCTGGAGCACAACAGGAGCTACCGAAATAAGCGGTAATGGTCAACCCGGTGCACAAACCTTCAATATCGGAGTAACCACCGTAACCCTTACGGTAACTGACGGAGCTTCGCTCACCGCCAGCTGTTCATTCACAGTAACGGTAAACGATACTGAATTGCCCACCATTACCTGTCCGGCCAACCTGACAGCCTCAAGCACCAGCGGAATTTGCTCGGCCAGCGTAACCATACCATCAATTACTTTTACTGACAACTGTGCAGGAAGTTCCATCGCATGGATTGCCAATGGGGCTACTGATTTGAGTGGAAACGGTCAGCCGGGTGCGCAGACTTTCAATGTGGGAGTAACTAATGTTACCATAACTGTAACCGACGCTTCGTCGAATACAGCACAGTGTAGTTTTACGGTAACAGTGACCGATGATGAAAACCCGACAATTACCTGTCCGTCGGATATCACTGCTTCAAATACGTCGAATCAGTGTTCGGCCAGTGTAAATGTGCCTGCCATTACCTTTGGTGATAATTGCAGCGGAAGTTCCATTTCATGGACCACCAGCGGAGCGACCATCCTTAGTGGCAGCGGGCAGATTGGCACCAGAACTTTCAATGTAGGGGCTACCCTGGTAACAGTGACCGTTAGGGATGCCGCAAATCATACAGCCCAGTGTTCATTCACGGTTACTGTAAATGATACCCAGGCACCGGTAATCAGTGGCTGCCCTGCCAACATTACCCGTACCGCTGGTGCAAGTGGTTGTACAGCGGTTGTATCATGGACCGAGCCAACAGCCACCGACAATTGCACTGCAGCAGGCAGCCTGGTATGGACCAAATCACACCTGCCCGGGTCTACCTTCAGCACGGGCACCACCACGGTAACCTATACCGCAGCTGATGCAGCAGGTAATATATCAACCTGTACTTTTACCGTTACAGTAAACGACCTTGTGAAACCGGTGATCAGCGGATGTCCGTCAAATATATCAGTGGGAACCGGACCGGGAGCTATTACTTGCAATAAGGAAGTAACCTGGACAGAGCCTACGGCTACCGATAACTGTACAGCGCAAGGAAATCTGGTATGGACAAAATCGCACACCCCTCCTTTTACATTTCCGGTTGGAACTACTACAGTTACCTATACAGTAAAAGATGAGTCAAATAATGTAAGTAATCCATGTTCATTTAATGTGACGGTTTCTGACAATACACCTCCGGTGGCCGCTTGCCAGCCCGTAACGCTTACTCTGAATGCTTCAGGACAGGCTACTTTAACGACTTCTCAGGTAAATAATGGTTCTTCGGATAATTGCACAGCTTCAGGTAGTCTGATTCTTACCCTGAGCAAAACGAGTTTCAACTGTTCGAACCTTGGCGCCAATACAGTGGTTTTGACAGTGAAGGATGCTTCGGGTAATCAGAGTACATGTAATGCAACGATAACAGTAGTTGATAATATCGCCCCTGTTATTGCTCCAACAGCTACCACAGTTACCGGAAATGTGAATGCCAGTTCTGGAGTTTGTTACTATGTAGTGAACGGTACAGAATACGATCCGACTGTAACAGATAACTGTTCAGGTGCAACCCTGCATTACGAAGTTACCGGAGCTACTACGCTCAGTGGTAATGGTTCGCTGGCTGGCAAACAATTAGCTAAAGGTGCCAATATCATTACCTGGACAGCTTCTGATGCAGCAGGCAATACAACCGCCACACCGGTTACTTTCACTAAAACCGTTATCGATAATCAGGCTCCGACCATTGCCAGTATTGGAAACCAAAACAGGGGAACAAATCTGGGTAACTGTAGCTATACTATACAGGGAACAGAATTTGATCCTACTTCTATTACGGATAACTGCGGTTCGGGTAATCTGATAATTACTTATAAGATTAACAGTAATGCAGCGGTAACGGCCAGCACACTTGCTGGTATTGTGCTTCCTACAGGCATCAATACCATTACCTGGACAGCCAGTGATGGTACCAATACCGCAACCAGTACATTCAGGGTTACAGTTGCAGATGATGATGCACCTTCGATTACCCCTATAAGCGATATTACAGTAAATATATCAACCGGATGCTCAGCTGAGGTATCCTGGACTGAGCCAACGGCCAGCGATAATTGCGGTGTGACTGTGTTTGGTCAAACTATTGGTTTACCTAGCGGAAGCACTTTTCCTGTCGGAACCACACTCATTCGTTATACTGCAAAAGATGCTGCATTGAATACTACTCTTATGAGCTTTAATGTAATTGTTGTTGATGATACGCCTCCTGTGCTTACCTGTCCGGCAGGTAGTCCTTTTGTCAGAGATATTACTGCGGCCTGTTATTATACGGTATCAGGAACTGAATTTAATCCCACAGTGGATGATGGGGGATGCACTGTAACATTGATCAACTCTTTTGACGGAACAAATACATTGGCCGGAAAACAATTACCCGGCGGGATTAATAACATAGTATGGACTGTAACGGATGCAGCAAACAATACAACCAGTTGTACGATAGTGGTGGATGTGCACGATCATATAAATCCTACTTTTACACAGCCTACCGGAGATCCAGCTGATAGCTACGCTTATACCCGTTATACTGATCCGGGCAAATGTTATTTTACTGTTCCCGGAGTTGAATTTGATTTACGCAATATTGCCGATAACTGCGGGACCCTTGCTCCGACTTATATTATTACTAAAAACGGTGCTCCGGCCGGGGCTTCGGTAACAACACAATCAGGTGAAACAGCAGATGTAGGGTCTGGCTCTCTTGCCAGTTTGCGATTTGCCAAGGATGCTACTTATCCATATGTTGTTACATGGACTCTGAGCGATCTGCAGAATAACATTGTAGTGGCGACACCTTTCACGATTTCGGTTACCGATAATCAACCTCCGCAGTTTACCTGTTATGGCAATGAAATACGGGTAGCTCCCAACGGAAGTTGTAATTATGTTATCAGTGGAACTGAATTTGACCCGACTAATTTGATTGATAATTGCGATGATGCTGCCGATCTGACAATTTCATTTACCATTGATGGCACCACTTACCCTGGTGTAACTACCATGTCCGGAATTACCTTATCAGCCGGAGCCCATACCGTTATTTGGACTATTGTTGATATGGCCGGAAATTCTACCAGCTGTACGTTTACGGTTACCATCCGCGACACAGTATTTCCTACGATTACACAGATTAGCAATCAAAGCAGGAATGCTTCGGCCGGCGATTGTTTTTATACTGCAGTGGGATCAGAATTTGACCCTGTAGCGAACGACAATTGTCCGTCTCCGACCTTGATAAACAACCAAAATGGGGGTAGTAGTCTTGCTGATTTCGAATTTCAGGTTGGTATCACTGTGGTAGTCTGGACTGCCACCGATGCTTCGGGAAATGCCACTACCATGCAGTTTGAGGTTAATGTGCTTGATATAACAGCACCTGATTTTACGCTGCCGGCTTCTGCTTCACGCAATACTTCTATCAGTAATTGTTTATATACAACAGTGGGTACTGAATTTGACCCGCAAGGTATAACGGATAATTGCACATCAGCCAATTACAATATTACCAACGATTACAACCATTACCGCTCATTGGCCTATGCCCAGTTCCCTACCGGAACCACTACAGTAACATGGACCGTGAAGGATTTTTACAACAACACAACGACAAAAACCATTGATATTACCGTAACTGATAATGTTGATCCGGTAATTACCTGTCCTGTTAACGATTATGTAAGGGTAGTAGATGAAGGGCAAAACTATTACACTGTTGGTATCAATGAGTTTAAACCTGCTGCTACGGATAATTGCGGAATACTGTCATACACCAACAGTTATAATGCTGGCGAAAATCTGAATGGAGTTCAGCTTGCTCCGGGAACACATTCTATTACCTGGACTGCTGTTGATGCAGCCGGTAATGACGCAATATGTAGTTTTGATGTAATTGTAGTGACCGAATTATTCCCTCCTGTTAGTTGTGCCGGAGATATCAACGTTAATGCCGGTAGTGCATGTACATATACTATTTCGGGTACTTCGAATGATGCAACTTCTAGTTCTCCTGCGGCTACGCTTACACATAATATTCAAATATCCAACCCTGGTGCAACACCTTACGCACCAAGTGCTACTTCGTTGAACGGCGCTATTTTCCCGCTCGGAAACACGCTGGTTACATGGACAGCTTCGCAAACCATCAATGGCACTTTATATAGCAATACATGTACGCAATATATTTATGTAGAAGACAATCAGGCTCCGTCTATTACTGCACCTGCCGATATTACTACAACCACCAACAGTGGTTGTTATGCCAATCCGGTTAATCTTGGAACACCGGTTACCAGCGACAATTGCGGCGGAACTATTACAGTATGGAACAATACAGACGGATATACCAATTACTGGGGTTTCCCAATCGGAACAACTACCGTTACATGGTATGCCGAAGATCAGTATGGTAATATAGCGTCAGATACGCAAACCGTTACTGTTACCGATGATGATGCTCCTTCAATAAGTTGTCCTGGTTCTATTTGCCGTCAGGTAGATGACGGGCAGAATTATTATACAGTGTATGACCATGAGTTTAATCCTTACGGAGTTTGGGATTGCTCAGGTCCGGTTACCATGACACATAACATTCAGACATCCAACCCCGGTACATTGCCCTATGCACCATCAGCCAGTACATTGGCTGGAGCTAAAATTGATGTGAATACCACTTCAGTTACCTGGACTGTGACAGATGCTGCCAGCAACTCTACCAGCTGTACCATAATACTTGACATAAACACCGACGACCCGCCACCTGTAACCTGCCGTGGAAATCAATACAGAAATACTGACCTGAATGTATGTTCCTATACCGTTCAGGGTGCTGAGTTTGATGTAAGTTCAACTCAATCAACACCGGCAGTAACTTTGACACATAATATTCAGACTTCAAATTCGGGCTCATTGCCTTATGCTCCCAGTTCAACCACCCTTGCCGGTGCTGTTTTTCCGGGTGATGTCGCAACCAGTATTGTTTGGACGGCAACAGACGGCACCAACACCAATATTTGTTGTGAATTTGTGGTTGTCATTGATGATAACCAGGATCCAACAGTAACCTTCCCTGATGATATTACCACCACTGTGGGAGCTGGAAGTTGCACCGCTACTGTTGTTGTTGGCACACCTACAGTTAGTGATAACTGTACGGAAACAGCATCCATCTCAGTAAGCCGTTACCCTTCGGGAAATACATTCCCCATAGGGGTTACCACCGTTTATTGGACCGTACACGACCAGAACGGCAACTACGTAACGCATAATCAAACGATAACTGTAAGTGATAATATAGCTCCGGTTATTGATTGTCCGGCTACAACTTATTACCGCGAATTCACCAACGACGAAGTCAACTATTATGCTATAATCGGCAACGAATTTAAGCCTTCCGTTAGCGACAACTGCGAAGTGGTTTCCTACACCAATAACCTTACCGGAACCGGAAACCTGAATGGTACTCATTTAAGTATTGGAGATCATGCCATAATCTGGACAGCCCTCGACGGCAACCAACCTACGCCCAACACGGCTACATGTACTGTTAATGTTACTGTTGTTGATTCATTTGAACCAATATTGGATTGCCCTGAAGATGTTTCTTACAATACAAATAGTGGAACTTGCGATTATACTATTATCAATACAGCGGCAGATCCCACCTGGCAGAATATTTCAATTATTGCGGGCCGTACACTGACGCATAATATTCAGACAACCGATGCAAATGCCCGGCCATATGCACCATCTTCAACTACCCTGAATGGTGCTGTTTTCTCCAAAGGAATAAATGCAGTTATCTGGACTGCCGCTCAAACCATTGGGGGTACAGAATACACCTCAACCTGCAGTTATAATGTAACAGTGGATGATGTAGAGGCACCGGTTATGGTTACTCCATTTCTGGATGTGACCTTTAATATTGACCCGGGAACCTGTGTTTCAACACAAATACCAGATGCTCCAACAGCTACAGATAATTGTACTTTATCCGGATCTATTGTAATTACCAACGACCTTGCTCAGGTAATGCCATTTAACATTGGCACCAACAATGTGCGCTGGACATTTACCGACGAGAGTGGTAACTCCAGTGTTCATACTCAGGTAGTAACTGTAGTAGACAACGAAGGACCGGTGATTGCCAATTGTCCTTCAGAAAATCAAACTGCTGTAGCAGCTGGTGAAAATTGTAATGCCCGTGTATCATGGCCGCCGCTGGTGGCAACTGATGCCTGTTCAGGTGTGCTGAGTTTTACATCTGACTATAATTCAGGAGATCTTTTTGAAGTGGGAACAACAGTGGTTACCTATACTGCTACTGATAATGCAGGCAATACCTCAACCTGTACATTTAACGTAGTAGTTACTGACACACCACCAACCATCACTTGTGTTGGAGATCAAACCCGTAATACCAATGCAGGAACCTGTGCGTATCTTGTGCTGGGCAATGAACTGGATCCTACTTCATTTGCAGACAATTGTACCACACCAACTATTACCTGGAGTTTCACAGACCCAGAAACATTAGGTATTGTTTCGGGTACCAATACCCTTTCCGGTGTATCCATTCCTCGTGGCAGCAATAATGGCCCGGGCACAGGTGTAATTCCGGTTACATGGACTGCCACTGATGCCAGTGGAGGTACAGCTACCTGTACTTTTACTTTGACGATTGAAGATCATGAAGCACCGGTCATAACGGTGCCGGGTAACCAGATTCGAAGTACAGATTTGCACCAGAATTATTATACTATTCAGGGCAATGAATTTGACGATGTTGTTGCTATCGACAACTGCGGTATTGTTATCAAGCTGGTGAACGAACTCAATCTTGAGTCATTAGATGGTACTCAATTAGATATGGGTGAAAATACCATTACCTGGTTTGCAGAAGACGACAATCATAATCAGAGTCAGGAGGTATTCTATTGCTATGTTATTGATACAGAGCCACCACGTTTATTAACAGCTCCTCAGAATACTACGGTGCCTGTTACTGCCGGTTGCAGTGCCGTTGTAAATTATACCCCGCCAGTAATTATAGATAATGTGAGCGGTGAGCTTACTTTTACAGTTACCCCGGAGTATGCTGTTCCCGGTTATGAATTTCCGCTGGGAGTTACAGAAGTAACTTATTCAACTGCTGATGCATCGGGTAATGTTTTTGAGTATACGTTTAATGTTACTGTGGTTGATCAAATTCCACCCACCATCACCTGTGCATCGGGAAGTCCATTCAATAAAAACACTGATGAGGGAGAGCCAGACTATACGGCTGTTGGCACTGAATTTGACCCCACCGCATATAACGATAATTGCTCGGTTACCCTTACCAATTCTTTTAACAACACTGCAACGCTTGCAGGTGCACATTTTCCGGTGGGTAACCATACTGTAACCTGGACAGCAACTGATGGTAGTGAAAATACAGTAACTTGTACCATTGAAGTTATAGTAACCGATACTGAACCGCCTGTAATTGCAAACTGTCCGGATGCTACTGTGGCTAAAAATTCAGAAGCCGGTGAATGTTATTATCTGGTGCCAGGTTCAGAATATGATCCTTATGGTTTTTCTGACAATCAGGGATTGCTGAAACTCACCTATTCAATAGATGGCGCTGAGGAGGTTGGTACAGATTTGAACACCACACTTGTCGGGCAACAAATACCTGTAGGTATTCACACGGTTGTTTGGAGATTGTATGATTTAAGTGGCAATTCAAGTATTATTTGCCAGACAGTGTTTACCATTACAGATCCGGAACCACCTACAGTGGTTACCGTGGGAACGCAAACCCGCAGTACCGATGATGGTGAGAATTATTATACATCAAACATTACAACAGATGCTGCCTGGAATCCTGTTGTTACTGACAATTGCGAGGTAGATGTTGTAACCTATTCTATTGATGGTGGAGACCCGGTTGGTATTGATGAAGCTACATCTATTATAGGGGTTCAATTTGCAATAGGTACTCACACAATCGTATGGAGTGCCACTGATATTCACGGCAACGGACCTACCACCGGAAGCTATCAGGTAATTGTTACCGATGATGATCCGCCAACGGCTGTTTGCAACAATATTGATGTTAATCTGGATAACACAGGAAATTATACACTTGACAGTGATGATATCAATGCTATTGGCTTTGGATCATTTGACCCAAGTGGTTCAGTAACCCTTTCAGTTGTCCCAAGCGTATTTGATTGCTCTGATGCAGGTACCAACACTGTAACTCTCACCGTTACTGATGGCAGCGGAAACACTGCCACTTGTGATGCTGAAGTTACTGTTCATGATATAACACCGCCTACTGCTGTTTGTGTAGGTGCAACCGTTACCCTTGATGCTTTGGGTCAGGGTGTACTTAATCCGGCCAGTTTGAACGGTGGCTCCAGCGATGCCTGCGGTATTGCAGGATATTCGGCCAGCCAAACGTTATTTGATTGTAACGATGTCGGAACCAATACGATAACCCTTACTGTTACCGATAATAATGGCAATACTTCCACATGTGATGCAACGGTCACTGTGGTTGACAATACTCCGCCCAGTGCAGTTTGTAACCCAATTACAATAGCACTGGATGCCACAGGTAACTGGAGTTTAACTCAGGCTAATCTGGATGCGCTTTCAGCAGGCTCAGCAGATAACTGCGCTACTACACTTACGACTGCTGTTGATATCAACACTTTTGATTGTGGAGATATTGGCGATAATTCGGTTGTAGTAACCGTAACCGACCCGGGAGGTCAGTCAGATAATTGTACAACAACAATTACCGTAGTTGATAATATGCCTCCGGTAGCCCGTTGTAAAGACATTACCGTAAACCTTGATGCCTCAGGCAATGCATTTATTACCGCCAATAACGTTGACAACGGATCAAGCGACAATTGCAATAGTTCGCCAACACTCGGGATAGATATCAGCAGCTTTACCTGTGCCGATCTGGGAGCTAATACCGTAACCCTGACTGTAACCGACGATTACGGTAATACTGCAACCTGTACCTCAACAGTTACAGTGGTTGATGCGGTTAATCCTACAGTGACCTGTGCAGTTGGAAACCAAACAGTAAGCACCGACAATAATTTATGTACCTACACTCACTCCGGAACAGGATGGGATGCCAGTGCAACGGATGGTTGTACAACCATTGCCAGCCTGACCTATGCCTTGTCGGGTGCAACTGAGGTTGTATCAAACCCTGCCAATACGAGTCTTGATGGTGTTACCTTCAACAAAGGTGTAACTACTGTTATCTGGACTGCCATTGATGGATCGGGCAATGCCGGAAACTGTTCGTTTACGGTTACCGTTGAAGATCACCAGAACCCGACTGCGGTTTGCCAGAATGTAACCATACAGTTGGATGGGTCGGGCAATGCTTCTATTGTTGCTGCCGATGTAAATAATAATTCAAGCGATAACTGCGGCATTCAGAGCCTTGCAGTAAGCCCGAATACCTTTACCTGTGTAAATCTGGGGGCCAATACGGTTACCCTGACGGTTACCGACCTGAGTGGAAATGTTTCTACCTGTGAGGCAACAGTGACAGTTGAGGATGTTTCGCCTCCAGTGGCCAGTTGCCAGAATTTAACCGTTCAGCTGAGTGCTGCCGGTTCAGTAACAGTCGCCGGAATAGAGGTTAACGACGGATCCACCGACAACTCAACCTGTCCGTTGACCTATCTGGTATCCAAAACCCTTACCGGAACCTACACTGCCAGTGTAAGCTATGCCTGTGGTGAAGTAGGTGCGAATCCCATTTTCCTCAAAGTTCAGGATGCAGCCGGCAATCTTTCAACGGCCTGCAGTGCAAGTGTTACAGTTCTGGATAATGTTGACCCGACCGCTGTTTGCAAAAATATTACGGTACAATTGGATGGTACCGGTAATGTAAGCATACTGGCTTCACAGGTTGACAATGGTTCGAGCGATGCCTGCGGCATTCAGAATCTGGCAGTTAATCCTTCAGCCTTTACATGTGCTAATATTGGCCCCAATACTGTCACCTTAACCGTTACCGATAACAATGGCAATACATCAACCTGTGATGCTACCGTTACCGTTCAGGATATTTTACCCCCATCATTTGGTGCCACCTGCCCCGGCAATCAAAACCATACTGCCGATGCGGGAGTTTGTACCTATACCCATTCAGATGACTTGTGGAACCCGACTGCAACTGACAATTGCGCTGTAGCTTCCCAAACCTATACCGTTTCGGCACCTTCAACATTAACAGCACCAAATACTACCTTAAATGGTCAGGTATTTGCAAAAGGAACCACCACGGTTACCTGGACGGCCACCGATGCGTCGGGCAACAGCCAGACGTGTGTCTTCACGGTAACGGTTACCGATGATGAAGATCCGGTTGCTTTGTGTAAAGCCTATACCGCTCCGCTTCAGCGCAACGGAGAGGCTGTAGTTACGCCGGCCAATATTGACAATGCTTCGCATGACAATTGCGGTATTGTATCGTACGAAATTTCTAAAAACGGCATTGACGGTTGGGCATCATTCATTACATACACTTGTTCAGATATTGGCACAGTTACGCCAACTATACGTGTAACCGATGCCGCCGGCCACACAGCCACCTGTTCTAATATTGTTACCGTGGTTGATCAGCAGGCGCCAATGCTTGATGCCGAAGATATTGCTGATTTAACAAAAGATACCGATCCCGGTGTTTGTAAATACACTCATTCAGGAATCGGCTGGGATCCAACCGATAACTGCGATTTGGAGCCAACCATCTCGTATTCGGCTGATAACGGGGCTTCACCTGCAACCGGAAGCACATTAAATGGTGTTGTATTCCAAAAAGGCACCACCGTGGTAACCTGGACTGTAGCCGACCATGCTGCTGTTCCGAATACCGGAACCTTTAGTATAAATGTGGTGGTAACCGATAATCAGGATCCAACGGTAACATGTCCTGCTAATATCACGCAAAGTGTAGCTGCAGCAGGAGATTTAAATGCAATCGTTGCCGGTATTCCAAATCCCGGTCATGCAGATAATTGCGATGTAACCATGCTAACTTATGAGCTATCAGGAGCCACAACAGCAGTGGCGCAGGGTTCGGGCATTAACCAGCTGAATTCGGGAACCTTCAATGTAGGTACAACCACCGTAACCTATGTAGCTTATGATGCAGCGGGTAATTCGCAAACCTGCAGTTTCACCATCACCATCAATGCATTGGAAAACAATGCGGTAACTGTAACCGGCGGGCCGATTACAACATATGAAGACCAAACACAGGGGCCGGCTACCTTTACGGTGGTGCTTCCCACCATGCCTACAGGCAATGTTTGTATTGATGTTGAGAGCAATGATATTACCGAAGGTAAAGTAAATACGGTCAACAACAGGGCAGGAGCAGTTGAAACTACGCAAATCTGTTTCAACGAAACCAACTGGAATGTTGCTCAAACCATTTATGTGTTTGGACAGGATGAATTTGTAGACGACGATAATATTCCATATACGATCGTTTTGACAATTGATCAGGTTAACACCGATGAACTCTCAGGATATTACAATGTAAATCCCGATGATGTGGCTGCTACCAATATCGACAACGATTTAGCCGGTGTGACCGTTAACCCGATCGATACCCAGACTTCTGAAGGTGGCGATACCGGTACTTTTACGGTTGTTTTGGATACTGAACCAACACATGATGTGGTTATTACCCTTTCGAGTGACGACCTGACAGAAGGTGATGTTACCTCTGCCACCACCCTCACTTTTACCCCGCTTAACTGGAATACGCCACAAACAGTTACTGTAACTGGTGCCAATGAGTTGATTGTTGATGGAACGGTTGAATATCATATCATTACCAGTGCAACAACTTCTACTGATCCCAAATATAGTGGATTGGCTGTTGATGATGTAACCATGAACAACCTCGACAACGATGTGGCCGGAATTACCGTTACACCAACTTCATTAACGGTAAGTGAGAACGCAACTACAGCTACCTTTACCGTAGTACTTACCAGCAAGCCCGCTACCGATCTGGTTGATTATGATGTTTATGTTGACATTGCCAGCAACGACCTTACCGAAGGAACAGTTGACAAATCGCAGCTGCATTTTACCGCTGCCGACTGGGATGTACCTCAAACCGTTACCGTTACCGGAGTTGATGACCCCGTAGTTGACGGTACCATTGCATTTACTATTGTTAATACTGTAAATGCTACTGCAACCACCGACCCCAACTACGATCCGCTGAACCCGGCCGATGTTTCGGTGAACAACACCGACAACGATGCCGCAACGGTGGCCATCAATAGTGTAACCCTGGCTGAAGGCAGCACTTTGCCAGGCACAACGGCATTCAACTTTACCATTACGCAAACCGGCGCGCAGGTAATTGGCGGATATACGGTTTCGTGGTACACCTCGAACACCGGTTCGGCTAAATCACCGTCTGACTTTACAGGAGCCGGGGGCACGGTTACGTTTACCGAAGCCGAAGCCATTAACGGAGGCACAAAAACTGTAACCGTATTAGTGAACCAGGATTTGATGGTTGAACCCAATGAGACCTTCCCCGTTACCCTTGGTTCAATCACAGGGGCAGCAGGTAAAAATGTAACCATCCCTGCCGGTGGAAAAACCGGTACAGGAACCATCAACAACGACGACAGTTCGGTATTTACCATCAACGATGTTTCGACTACCGAAGGCAATTCGGGAACAAAAACCCTGACCTTTACGGTACATTTGTCGAATCCGGTAGAGTTGGGTGCTACCCTGCAATATACCACTGCCGACAATACTGCCACCGATGCCGACAACGATTATGAGCCGCAATCAGGCACATTAACGTTTGCTTATAATGATGTGTTGGGCTATAATCCCGATCAGACCATCAGCATCACCATCAACGGCGATCAAAAGGTTGAACTTAACGAAACCTTCTACATCAACCTGAGTAATGCTTTGGTTGCCGGAGTTGCCAATCCTAATGTTACCATTTCAGATAGCCAGGGAGTTGGAACCATTGAAAACGACGATGCTGCAAGCTTGGTTATCACAGGATTTACGGTAAATGAAAATGCCGGAACAGCTGACTACACAGTAACCATGAATTATCCGGTACAAACTGCCTTTACCGTTAATTTTGCCACTTCAGATGTAACTGCCCTTGCCGGCAGCGACTATACTGCGGTTACTACCACGTTGAATTTTGGCGGAGTCAATCCGCTGGTTCAGACTATTTCTATTCCGATTACCGATGATATATTTGATGAGCCAACCGAAACCCTCACAGGAACCATCAGCAACCTGAATGCCGGTGGTCAGAATGTAAGTATTGGTACAGCTACAGCAACAGGTACTATTCTCGACAACGACAATGCCAGCCTGGCTATTAACGATGTTACTGTTAATGAAT
This sequence comes from Lentimicrobiaceae bacterium, assembly GCA_020636745.1. Lineage (NCBI taxonomy): Bacteria > Pseudomonadati > Bacteroidota > Bacteroidia > Bacteroidales > Lentimicrobiaceae > Lentimicrobiaceae bacterium. The sequence continues at coordinate 95,113 of JACJXH010000011.1, forward strand.
CGGCAGGCACGGCCACCTTTACAGTAACACTGACCGGTAATACCCAGGATCAGCTGACGGTGAACTATGCCACAGCCAACAATACGGCTCTTTCAACGAGTGACTACACCAGTAAAACAGGCACCGTAACTTTTGCGGCCGGTTCGACCAATGGGACAACTCAAAACATTATCATCGATATTACCAGTGATGCCATTTGTGAGCCTACCGAGACTTACTATGTAAATCTGAGTGGTATCGTTACTACCGGAAATGCTACCATAGCCGATGCACAGGGCGTGGGAACCATTACCGATGATGATACTGCTACACTGTCAATAGCAGGATTTGAAGTAACTGAAACCAACGGTACCCAAACCGCCAATTTCGTGGTCACCATGACTGCAGAAGCGCAGGAAAATGTGGTGCTGAGTTTCGGCACTGCCAATGTAACAGCCACAGCCGGCAGCGATTACACTGCTCAAACAGGAACAGTTGTTACCCTTACCGGTGGTTCCACCACAGTAAATGTGCCTGTTAGCGTTTTAGGTGATCTGATTGCCGAACCTACTGAGACCTTAACAGGAACCATTGCGATAACCAATGTAAATGGTCAGCAGATTACCATCAACACAGGAACTGCTACTTCAACCATACTTGACAACGATGTAATCACCATTGATCTGGCTGGCTTTACTGTTACTGAAACCGAATCAACACAGGTACGCAATTTCAGGGCAAGCATGAATACCACAGCTCAGTATGACATCGTACTTGAGTTCTCAACTGCCGATGGAACCGCCTTGGATGGCAGCGATTATACGGCCCGTACAGCCATAAGTGTGACCATTCCGGCAGGAAGCTTATTTATTGATATTCCGGTAGACATACTTGGAGATAACATTCTTGAGCCGACAGAGGCATTCACAGGGACTATTACATTAACAGAAGATAATGGTCAGCAGGCAACCGTTGGGGCTCTTACAGGTACTGCCACTGGTACTATTGAAGACAACGACGCTGCAAGCATAGCCATTGCCGATGTAAGTGTTGATGAAGATGCCGGCACGGCTACCTTTACGGTTACACTTACCGGTAATATTCAGGATGCCTTTAGTGTGGAATATGCCACCAGCGATAATACCCCGACAGCCTCAGCCTTGGCCGGAAGCGATTACACTACAGCAACCAATACCCTGACTTTCAGTGCAGGGTCAACTACCGGCGATATACGCACATTTACAGTTGACATTAATGACGACACCTACACCGAACCCACCGAAACCTATACCGTAACACTTAGCGACATCACGGGTGGTTTGGTTACCATAAGCGATGGTACTGCTGTTGGAACCATTGTGGACAACGATGCGGTTACCTTCTCGATTGATGATGTAACGGTAGCTGAAGATGTAGCTGCCGGCGTAGCAGTATTTACCGTAACCATGGCCGGTGATAACCTGCAGGATGCACTCACCATGAGTTTTACCACCAGCGATGGCTACACCGGATTTACCACCGATGCCGAACAGCCTTCGGACTACATCCTTACAGCAGGGACTCTCACTTTTGCTGCAGGAGCTCTCAGCGGTGTAACCCAAACGATTACTGTGCCTATTGTAGACAACACCATTGCTGAACCAACCGCTGAATACTATACAGTGACCCTCAGCAATATTTCAACTACCGGTACTGCTACATTTACCGATGCTGTTGGTAAAGGAACAATTACGGATGATGATCCTTTAAACACCATCAACCTTACCGGATTTACCCAATCGGAGGGAGACGTAAATATCTCATACAACTTTGTGGCTACCATGGATTATGTAGCGCAGGAAGATGTAATAATTTCGTTTACCACCACGGCCGGAACAGCACTGCATGTGAGCGATATTGTTCAGCAAACCGATGTTGAATATACGATTCTTGCAGGTACAACTTCAGTAAATATTCCGGTTGTTGTAGTGGGCGATTTAATCGTTGAACCCACTGAATCCTTTACGGGAACCATTGCTTTGGTGAATGCCAACAGTCAGCTAATTACTATTGGCTCAACTCCAACCGCCACCGGAACCATCAACGACAACGACCAGGCCACCCTCACCATCACCGGATTTTCGGTGAATGAAGGCGATGGAACCGGCTCATTTACGGTGACTTCTGATAAGGTAATTCAGAATGCCATTACGGTTGATTTTGCTACATCCAACGGAACAGCAACTGCCGGCTCAGATTATTCATCGTACAGCGCCACCCTTGATTTTGGTGACGGAGAAGCCTTGTCGCAGACTATTCCAATTACGATCCTCGAAGACATTATAGTTGAACCTACCGAAACCCTGACCGGCACGCTGAGCAACCTGCAGGCCAACAGTCAGAATGTAATTCTGAACGGGGGAGGAGCTACCACAGCAGCCACTTCAAATATTGAAGACAATGATGCTGCATTCATTTCAATAAACAATGTAACCAATACCGAACCTGATGCAGGAGAAACCTCGGAATATGTATTTATTGTGACGCATTCAGGCCGCAGCACCGACGGTTCATTTACGGTAGCCTTTACCACAACCAACGGTACTGCTGTTTCAACCAGTGATTACGATGCGGCATCCGGAACCCTTACATTTAGCGGAGCAACCGGCGAAACACATACCATTACGGTAATTGTAAATGGTGATGATGTGGTTGAACCTACTGAAACCTTTACCGTTGACCTGAGCGAAGGCAACTTTGGCGGACGCAATATTACCTTCAGTGACGACAGCGGACTGGGTACAATACTGGATAACGATTACACTACTGTTACTGTAGTAGCCAGCGATCCTAATGCGGCTGAACCCTCCAACAACGGCGAATTCACTGTAAGTATGGGCAAAATTTCGTCGACCAACACGGTAATCAGTTACACCATTTCGGGTGACGCCACTGCAGGAAGCGATTATACAGCACTTTCAGGTACAGTTACCATTCCGGCAGGCAGCACCAGTGCCACTATTTCAGTGCCGGTAATTGATGATAACATTCTTGAAGATGACGAAACGGTAACCATTACCCTTTCATCTATCACATCTGGAAATAGTGGAATTTCAATCGGAGCACCATACATTGCAACGGTTACGATTGCCGACGACGATGTGGCTACGGTTAGCATTGCAGCAACCGATGCCGATGCCGGTGAGCCGAACAATAACGGACAGTTTACCATTACCATGACTAAAGCAGCCGATGTTGCAACGGTGATAACCTACGCTGTAACCGGCACTGCCACTCCAGGCTCAGATTATACTACGCTTAGCGGAACAGTAACCATTCCGGCAGGCAGCACCACAGCTACCATTGCTGTAAACGTTATTGATAATCTTATAATTGAATCATCAGAAACCGTAATAGCCACACTTACAGCAATTACATCAGGTGATGCCAATACTTCCATAGATACTGATAACGACGAAGCAACAGTTACGATTACTGATAATGATGCTGCTATAGTTACAATAACAGCCAATGATCCCAACGCGGCTGAACCATCCAATAACGGCCAGTTTACTGTAAGTATGACCCATCCTTCCGACACGGATACCGAGATCAGTTATACTGTTTCAGGAACCGCTACAGCAGGCTCGGATTACAATTCCCTTTCGGGAACGGTAACTATTCCGGCAGGAAGTACTTCCGTCACGATAGATGTTATTGTAAATGATGACAACATACTTGAATCCAGCGAAACCGTAATTGCAACGCTTATAGCCATTACTTCGGGCACTCCTGCCATTACAATTGGCACGCCCAATGCAGCTACAGTTACCATTACCGACAACGATGCCGCCAGTGTAAGTATTGCTGATGTGACGGTAAGCGAAGCTGATGGTACAGCTACATTTACTGTATTGCTCACAGGTAATGTACAAGGTGGATTTACCATTGCCTATGCCACAGCAAATAATAGCGCTGTTCAGCCAGGCGATTATACCAACACATCAGGTACGCTCACTTTTGCAGGAACAACCGGAGAAACCAAAACCTTTACTGTTGATATTACAAATAACAGTATTGTAGAAATTACCGAAACCTTCTTTGTAAATCTCACGGCCATCTCCAACCCACTGGTAACGTACGATGCACAGGCCATCGGAACCATTACCGATGACGATGCAGCTACTGTAAGCATTAATAATGTATCTCACGACGAAGGTAACAGCGGTACCACTACCTACACCTTTACAGTAACCATGAGTGCAGCATCTGATGCAGCGGTTACGGTGGATTATGCCACTGCCAATGGCACTGCTACCACTGGCGACAGTGATTACACAGCAACAAGCGGCACGTTAACCTTTGCCGTAGGCGAGACCACAAAAACCATCACGGTACTGGTAAATGGCGACACCAAAATAGAAGCTGATGAAACCTTTACGGTAGCCCTGAGCAATCTGGTTACCAACGGTCGCAGTATTACTTTGGGAACGAGTACAGGCACGGGCACTATTGTAAACGACGATGCAGCCAACCTCACCATCAGCGATGTAACGCTGGATGAAGGCAATGCAGGCACCACCAACTTCAGTTTCACAGTAAGCTTATCGAGCGCGGTAGCCACCGCAGTAACGGTTGACTACACCACTGCCAATGGCACAGCCACTGTACTTGACGGCGACTATATCGCCACTGCAGGTACGGTAGTTTTCAGTGCAGGCCAGACCAGCAAAACCATCATAGTACCGGTAAACGGCGATGTAAAAGTTGAGAACGATGAAACCTTCTACGTAAACCTGAGCAACCTGTCAACGGGCGGTTACGATGTAACGCTAACCGATAGTCAGGGTGCAGGTACCATCACCAACGACGATGCAGCAGCCATTACCATCAGCGATGCAACCGCCAACGAAGGCAACAGTGGCACCACCAGCTTTACCTTTACGGTAACGATGAGCCATGCCAGCGATGCAGCAGTAACGGTAGACTATACTACCGCCAATGGCACCGCAACTACTGCCGACAATGATTTCAGCACAGCCAGCGGTACGCTTACCTTTGCCGCCGGTGAAACCAGCAAAACCATCACGGTACTTGTAAACGGCGATACCAGAGTAGAAGCTAACGAAACATTCACGATAGAATTGAGTGACCTGGTTGACAATGGACGTGATATAACCATAACCGATGCCACAGGCACCGGCACCATCACCAACGACGACTCGGCCACGCTGAGCATCGGCGATGTAACCCTTGCCGAAGGCAACAGTGGTACCACCAGCTTCAGCTTCACGGTAACGTTGAGCGCAGCCAGCGATGCAGCAGTAACAGTTGACTACGCAACTGCTGATGGCACTGCAACTATTGCCGACAGCGACTATGGCACAGCCACAGGTACGCTTACTTTTGCCGCCGGCGAAACCAGCAAAACCATCACGGTAAGTGTAAATGGCGATAACAAAGTTGAGGCAGATGAAACCTTTACAGTTGGATTAAACAATATGGGCACCAATGGACGCAGCATTACATTAAGTGATGACAGCGGACTGGGCACCATCACCAACGACGACAATGCACCTGTTCTGGATGATATTACCAAGACAGGCACTGAAGATCAAACCATTACATTTACAGAATCAGATTTCACCAATGCATTTAACGATGCCGATGGCGATAATCTGGTAAGTGTTGAAGTTGTAAGTCTGCCGGCCAATGGCTTACTCTATCTTGATGGATCAGAAATAACCGCTGGTCAAATCATTGATTTGGCAGACCTTGGTCTTATCACTTTTGTTCCAACGTCAAACTGGCACGGAACCACAACATTTGACTATAATGCTACAGATGGTACCAACTGGGCAGTACTCGATGCTCAGGTGGTTATCACAATCACTTCTGTGAATGATACTCCTTTGGCAGTTAACGATGATATTGTTACTTCTGAGGATACCCCGGTAAGTGGAACTGTACTTACCAACGATTCAGATCCGGAAAATGACCCGTTAACAGTAACTCAATTTGTTGTAAACGGAACCACTTATCTGGCTGGTGTAACAGCAACCATTGCCAATGTTGGAACACTGGTTATTAACTCAAATGGCTCCTTCCTGTTTGTACCAGTTGCCAATTACAACGGAAGTGTACCGGCAGCCACCTATACCATTACCGATGGCAATGGCGGATACGATACAGCCGATCTGAATATCACGGTTACTCCTGTCAACGATCCGCCTGTATTGGTTGACGATGATTACACGCTTTGCAGCAATGGCACATCAACCGGAAATATCTTATCCAACGGCGATGCCGATCCTGATGGAACAGCATTAACAGTTAATGCAACTCCGGTTGTTGTTGCAGCGCACGGTACATTTACCATTGATAGTGATGGAGACTTCACCTATGATCCTGACAACGGATACAATGGTATTGACTTTGTGGTTGTTGAAATTTGCGACAGCGGTACACCAGGCATTGAATGTGCTACAAGCACCATCACCTTTACTGTAAATCAAGCAGTAACTGCAGCAGCCGGTTCTGACCAGAGCCTGTGTAATGCAACATCAACCACATTAGCAGGAAACAATCCAGCTCCGGGCACCGGAGTATGGACGCTGATCAGTGGACCGAATGTACCGGCCATCACCACACCAACAGCCTACAACACCACTGTAACCGGAATGATCCCGGGCACTTATGTGCTGAGGTGGACCATTAATAATGGCGTATGTGCATCTACAAGTGACGATGTGAGT
>JACJXH010000012.1 GCA_020636745.1 Lentimicrobiaceae bacterium
CATGAAAGATAACGAAATCATCAAACTTACCGAGAGTCCCCGCGATGCCCAGCAAGGCCTGCCCTACATCATCGCGCCCGAAAAGCGGGCTGGGTACATCAATACCCTGATGAAGGTAGGTTTTGATGTGATTGATTTCGGCAGTTTTGTTTCGCCCAAAGCAATACCGCAGATGGCCGATGCCGGCAGGGTGCTTGAAATGGTTGACAAAACAGGAAGTAACACCCGGCTGATGGCGATTGTGGGCAATCTGCGCGGAGGCAATGAGGCCGCCGCCCAACCCGGGTTGGACATCATCGGGTTTCCGTACTCCACTTCCGAAACTTTTCTGAAAAAAAATATCAATGCCGATGCCCGTCAGGCCGAAGCCATCATTGACGGGCTGCAGTCAATCTGTGCTGCCAACGGCAAAGAGCTCAGGGTATTCATTAGTCTGGCATTCGGCAACCCTTACAATGATGCCTGGAGTATAGATATTCTGTCGCATCAATTAGAAAAGCTCGGGCAAAAAGGAATTACAACCTTTACCCTGGCCGATACCATTGGCATTGCATCGGCGCCGCTGATTGGCGAAGTGTACACCTCGCTGCTGCAGCGGTTTCCCGCAATGGAATTCGGCCTGCACCTGCACACCCGCCCCGGCGAGTGGTATGCCAAGCTATCAGCGGCGTGGAATGCCGGCTGCCGGTGGTACGAAGGCGTAATCAGTGGCGTGGGCGGCTGCCCCATGACTGGTTACGATCTGGTGGGCAACCTCGATACACTGAGTCTGGTTTCGTTTTTACAGGAAAAAAACGCCCATCATCATCTGAATACCGAACTTTTACTCAAAGCCGTTCGTCTGGCCGGTGAATGGAACAACTAAATGGTATCATCATGAAGACATCCGCTTTTTATCACTTTCTTACGTCCACACTGCTGATTTCTTTGACCGCAACGGTGCTGCAGTTATACGCCCAGAATCCCAACCCCTGCAATACCCGCGATTTTGGCAAAAACGAGCACACCGGCCGGTATTACAACCTCAGGGGCATTTCACTGTATGTTGAACACTATGGAAAAGGCCAACCACTGGTGCTTCTACACGGCAACGGCGGATCCATCGGGAGTTTCTCCTGCCAGATTCCCTATTTTGAAAAGGAATATCATGTAATTGCCATCGACAGCCGCGCGCAGGGAAAATCGGCCGATCCATCAGATACCCTAAGTTTTGATATGATGGCCGACGACGTTAGCACCCTGCTCGACAGCCTGCACCTCGATTCGTGCAATGTACTGGGCTGGAGCGACGGGGGAATTACCGGACTATTACTCGCCATAAGGCATCCCGATAAGGTAAAGCGACTCGCCATAACCGGCGCCAATCTGAAGCCCGACAGCAGCAGTCTTTATCCGAACGACTTAAACTGGATGAAACAGGAATACGCCCGTTTGGGAAATCTCAGTCAGACACCCGAAACCAAAAACCAGCGTAAACTGCTTGGCCTCGACCTGCTCGAACCCCGCATTAGAGCAGCCGATCTCAGGCAGATTCACTGCCCTGCGCTGGTTATCGGCGGCGACCACGATGTAATTCCGCCCGCACATACCCTGCTGATTGCGCAGTCAATTCCCCGCGCATTTCTGTGGATATTGCCCAATTCGTCGCATGCCACGCTGATGGATTATCACAAAAAGTTCAACACTACGGTTGACGACTTTTTCAGGGATAAACTCAGCCCCAACTAATCCCCTCGTCTCATTTGCCCTTGTCAACAGCCTTTTCACAATTTAAAAGAGTAATTGTTTGCATGTGATTAAGTTTTCGTTATATTTGGCAATTGGCGTGCCGGTGCAATCGATTGAAACAGGCAAATCAGCATTACCGGCACTCCTTTAAAAGCTATTTAACTTTCCTGAGATGAATAAAACAGTAAAAAACGCAACAGAAGCCATTGAAGGCATTGCCGACGGCATGACGCTGATGGTTGGCGGGTTCGGACTCAGCGGCATCCCCGAAAACAGCATTAACGCACTGGTTGCCAGCGGTGTAAAAGGACTTACCTGTATTTCGAACAACGCCGGCGTGGATGATTTTGGGCTGGGTTTGCTGCTGCAGAACCATCAAATACATAAAATGATTTCGTCGTACGTGGGCGAAAATGCCGAATTTGAACGGCAGTTGCTTTCAGGCGAGCTGGAGGTTGAGCTGATACCCCAGGGAACACTGGCAGAGCGTTGCCGCGCTGGTGGAGCCGGCATTCCTGCCTTCTTCGTTCCGGCCGGATACGGTACCGAAGTGGCCGAAGGGAAAGAGGTGCGTGAATATAACGGCAAACCTCACCTGCTCGAAATGGCCCTTACCGCCGACTTTGCGCTGGTAAAAGCCTGGAAAGGCGACACCCACGGAAACCTGATTTATCGCCATACCGCCAACAATTTTAACCAGGCAATGGCTACAGCCGGCAAAATTACCATTGCCGAGGTGGAAGAATTGGTTGAAGCCGGCAAACTTGATCCCAACCAGATACATACCCCCGGAATTTTTGTTCAACGGATTTTTCAGGGAGTTGATTATGAGAAGAGGATTGAACGGTTGACGGAGAAGGAATAAAATTCCAATTTCCAGGTTCCAAACCGATTCCTGTAAAGTAGAAATGAAATTTTTCCGCATAAAAGCTAACAATTCAACCACAATGAATTACAGCAAGCGTTTCATGGTTCTGTTAGCTATCGGTACTGGAAATGCTGTTCTTTACCCCACTGCCAGGGCTCAGCATCTTAATCATTCAGGCAAACCTCTTACTATTTCCTTTAGCCTTTTTACTTTTTCCCTGCCCTACCAGGGCGCAATCATCAATTTACCGCATGCACTTCCCTGCCCGCCTTGAAGCCGGTACAAATACACCCCCGGCTTTACCCCTTCGGTTTGCCATACCGTTTTTTGGCCGGTTAGCGGCAACGTGGCTACAGGCCGGCCGGTGATATCGGTAATGGTTACGGTGCCGTTTCTGTCATTGGTGTTGAGTTCAAAAATAACATAGTCATCGGCAGGTGAAGGATAAACCAACAGGGGGATTTTAATTTCTTCCTGATTTACTGCTGTGACATACGGATAATAACAATTGCCGGGAATCGGATCCCATTCCCAACCGCCAAAAAAAATACTATCACTAATGCTAATACAAGATAAATGAACATTTTCAAAACCACATCCAACTACATTCTGAAACCCCGAAGATACATTCCCAAGTCCTTCAACCCAGTGAAAATCACATTCGGTGCCCCAGGGAGGATTCAAATTTGTTAGCATGATTCTTTTCCTATTGTAAGAGCCATTTTCAATATAATCTATTGAATCAACTCTAAAGTCGGAAAAAATATATTCAAAATCGTAAGAAGAATAGGTTGGGAGTTGCCATATTGTATCCCCTTTCTGAACTGTAAGATCCATCAAAAGAATTTCTTCACCCCCCAGGCTCCAGTTATCATCAGGAATTTTTAAATATGAACGACCTAAATCATCGCTGCGGTAAGCCCCATAGTAACCAGGACCATAAACCAAGGAAGGATCTGGCCATGGTGTGAATGGTGGAAAAAAAACAGCATCTACAATCATCAATTTTACGTAGGTAAGTCCATTGATCAGTGTATCATAATCAACATCAGGGATATACACCATGTCAATATATTGAGTCTCACTATCCCCCGATCGGATAATCCATGTTGCATTTGAATCGGGCAGGTGCATATAGGTTTGGGCGTTTATATAAGCCGGGGCCATTAGCATGAACACCATCATAATGATGCTTATTTCTTTTTGCGTTGTATTCATGATTTTGCGTGTTTAACGTGAATATTTAACTTTTAATGAGTTGTGTTCTATAGCCCACTGTCCGGGCACGGCATTTTTGTCAGGTAGTAGGCCTTCCACACAAACTGTTGTCGCTTGAGACTTTTAACATTGTGCTTTGAGCTTCTTCCCTGCCCTACCAGGGCGCAACCATCAATTTACCGCAGGCACTTCCCTGCCCGCTTTGCAGCCGGTACAGATATACCCCCGGCGTTACTCCTTCGGTTTGCCACACCGTTTTTTGGCCGGTTAGCGGCAACGTGGCTACCGGCCGGCCGGTGATATCGGTAATTACAATTGAACCTTGCATGTGTGCGTTTTGTATTTCAAAAACAACAAAATTACCGGCGGGATTGGGATAAACATTGAAAACAATTGCTGAGGGTTCGTGAATTGAAAGTGTAGTATCAACATGCACATACAATGTATCGCTCCAGGCGCTGTTGCCACATTCGTTAAAGTTAAATACTCTAATGCCGGCTGTGCCTTTAAAGCTGCTGTTCCAGATTACAATGGCCGCAGTACTATCCGAGGTTAGTGAGCCGGCAGAGGGTGGCGAAAGCTCCCATACATACCCGTTTGAATTGGCCGCCGCCGACAGGGTGTAGGTGCTTTGTGAAGTTAAAGAGGTGTAAACCCATACAGGCCCCTGGGGTTGCGTTGGAATGGCCGGGGCATAATAACCGCAATCCTTGATCTCGAAAAACCAGGCATCTTCCGGTGGATTACCACCATGGAACGTACATTGTACATCGTTGTTATTGGCAATTTTAGCCTCACTCGCTATAATATACCGGTAATCGTTAATTTTCGACACCGAATGCGTATTCAGATATTCATCCATAAGGCCACCAAAACACTGCTGACCTATTAATGTACCGTTGGAATCAAGCTTTGCAAGCCATACATCTAATTTGCCGGCATATGAATGATTGCCTGCAACATCACCATCGTTAGAAGCTGTTTCCCCAAAAATAAGGATTTCACTTGAACTGGTTGTGAATAATACCATAGGATACTCTCTTTCAGAACCTCCTAAACATCTTTGCCATACAATACTGCCTGAGGTGTCAATTTTCACAACCCATAAGTCAGGTTTACCATCAAGACCATAAGGCTGATGATGCCCGCTTACATCACCATCGTTTGAATATGAAACTGCGGTAAAAATATAGCCTGAATCAACCTCTATTACATTAATTCCAGCTTCGTAATCGCTACCGCCATAGCATTCCTGCCACAGGATATTGCCCTGCATATCGAGCTCTACCAGCCATACATTGCCAATAGCCCCCTGGGGGTAGCAGGTAACCATGCCCCCGTGATACTGCACCTGCCCCACCATCATGATGTTGCCGCGCCGGTTAATTATCAGCGACACCCCGTTATCGAGGCCTTCACTACCCAGGGTTTTTTGCCATTGTATGTTGCCATCGGCATCGCACTTGCACATCCACACATCGTAAGCACCATAAAACTGGGTAATGTCACCGCCCGGGTTATCCACCCGGTCGATAAAAACAAAACCGCCATCGGGAGTAACAATGAGACCATTCATAATATCGTAGTAGGGCGAACCATACGTTTGTTCCCACAGTATATCGCCCTGCCCGTTTATTTTTATTACCCATACATCGTTAAACCCATTGGTGCCCGATTGCACATCCCCGTCGAGCGACCAGGCTGAACCAAATATATAGAAGGTAGAATCGGTAATGGGCACAATCTTGCGGGGATTATCCGTATCTGATCCACCATAGCATTTTTCCCACAGCACATTGTGCAGCGTATCGGTGCGCAATACCCAGATATCTGCGCTGCCGTGGTAATTGCTCGCTTCACCTCCTGAATTTATTCCCAAGGTGAGAAAATAACCATCGCGGATTCGGGTAACGGAATAATAATAGGCATCCTTCTCATCTCCAAGGCATTGTTGCCACACTATTTTATTGTTCTGGGCATAGCCGTAATCGAGCGTAAGAAGGAGAAACAGTATATTTAAAACGAAAGGCCGCATTGCAATAAGAATAAAAGGACCATCCCGAATAACCCGGGATGGACCTGATGAATAATAATTATTGAAGAACAAGTTTGCCTTGTTTGCTTACAGTTCCTGCTTTTAGGGTATATACATACACCCCTTTTTCAACCTGGCGGGTATCCCATACCTGCTGTCCCTGACTGCCTGATAATGCAAAAGAAACAACCAATCTTCCCTGAATGTCGGTAACAAACTTAAGATTCTCAAGATACGGTAACATCTTATTCTCAATAGATTGAAATGTAGTGGCAGGTGTTGCACCATTAAGGTATGTCTGCAATTGTGCTTTTAATTCTCCAACCACTGCTAAATTTAAAAAGATGAAAAGAACAGCAAGTGCTATTCTTCCTGATTTCCACGACTCAGATATAAATCGTGTGGGGGGGGGTAATTGTTTGATTTTCATAATATTGTATTTCTATAGTTAAAATGATTATAAATATTGGGTTGAGTTGATTAATTAAAAATTATTGTAGGTTTATGCTTTGGAGAATTTAACCAATGCACCTATCCTATTGTCTGTTATTAAAATATAGACTCAAATACCAATCTCCGTGAGGATAAAATGCTATAAACTACGCAAGCGCTTGGTTAAATGCTATTTTCAAAATTAATCGATTTTTATACGTGGAATTAACATCTTTTAACAAACCTTGAAAAGGTAGGAAATTTAGAATACTTCTAAATAATTCGACCCGTCTGTGCCAAGCCGGTAAACGACTCTGCAAACATCGATATCAGCCTAAATCAAAAATGAAAAATTCTTTAAAAGAATCGAATGAATAAAAGTAATTTTGTTGTACATTCAGCATCTCAATTGAAGTTATAGGCATGACATTAATGCACTGACTTCCGGCATCTCTCGTTATCTCTTCGAGCTCCCGAGGCGAGCGGATTCTGACTTCTGTTCTGATAACCTATCGGTATCCGAAATCCGACTTCAAAAACAAACCAACATAAATAGCTAGGAAAAGTATGGCTTTAACAAAAGAACAAATCGCGCAACGCATTGCACAGGAACTGAAAGACGGGTATTACGTGAACCTTGGCATTGGCATTCCAACCCTGGTGGCCAATTATGTGCCCGAAGGTGTTGAAGTGGTGCTGCAGTCGGAAAACGGTATGCTGGGGATGGGACCGTTTCCCGAAAAGGGTAATGCCGATGCCGACCTGATAAATGCCGGCAAGCAAACCGTTACCGTTTTGCCGGGCGGTTCGTTTTTCGACTCATCCACGAGCTTTGCCATGATACGCGGCGGGCACGTTGACTTAACGGTGCTTGGCGCGTTTGAAGTGACCGATAAGGGCGATATAGCCTCGTGGAAAATTCCGGGGAAAATGGTAAAAGGCATGGGCGGTGCCATGGACCTGGTGGCTTCGGCCAAAAATATTGTGGTGGCCATGCAGCATTGCAGTAAAGACGGGCAATCGAAACTGCTTAAAGAATGTACCCTGCCGTTAACCGGTGTGCGCTGCGTTAAGAAAATTGTGAGCGATTTGGCGGTGATTGAAGTTACCGACGATGGCTTCAAACTACTTGAACGCGCCCCCGGTGTGAGTGTGGATGAAATTAAGGCCGCTACCGAAGGGAAGTTGATAGTGGATGGCGAAGTGCCTGAGATGCAATTCTGATTTGTTCGCCTCCCCGGGATGATGAACAATACTCAATGGATTGCGTTTAAAATCTGAAACATTCAAATCATGAATTACCCCAAAAAAGTAACTATAGGCGACATCACGGTGCGTGATGGTTTTCAGCACGAAGAAAAATTTATCCCCACCGAGGCTAAGCTCTGGGTGGCTGAACAGCTTATCCTTTCGGGATTTAAGCACATTGAAGTCACCAATCTGGGCAACCCTAAAGGCATGCCGCAGTTTAAGGATGCCGATGTGATATTGAAAAGCATCCGCAAGAGCAAAACTATTGCGCATCTGATAGATGGCGTGAGCCTTACCGCGGTTACTATCCGCGAAAAGGCCATTGAACGGGCCATCGAAGCCCGCAAGGAAGGCTGGGGGCCCGATCGCATCCTGCTTATGGTTTCTACCAGTGAGTCACATCATATCAAAAATTCAGGATTAAGTCTTGATGATTACTGGAAAATGGCCGAAAAATACATTCCCATGGCACACGATGCCGGCATAAAAGTAAACGGAACCGTGAGCACCATTTGGGGATGCCCTATCGAGGGCCCCACCAAAATGGAGAAAGCCATTGAGTTTACACAACGCTGGCTCGATATCGGAGCCAACGATGTGGAACATGCCGACCATGATGGCTCAGCATCGCCCGACCGCGTTTACCGCTACTTTTCGATGCTGCTCGACAGCATTCCACGGCCCGAAAAGCACATCGTACACTTTCATACCACCCGTGGCTGGGGCCTGGCCAATGTGCTGGCTGCCCTGCAGGCCGGAATGACCAATTATGAATCTACACTGGGAGGAATCGGCGGACAGCCGGCCAACTTTGTGGATGGTGTGCCTGTAGCCGGAACCGGTTCCTATTACTACAAAGACGCCGGAATTACCGGGCTGGTGAGTACCGAAGATATGGTGGTAATGATGGACGAAATGGGCATTGAAACCAATCTGGATATTGATCGGGTTCTTGAAACAGGCAACATGGTTGAGCGGATTGTGGGCCGCAGGTTGCGTTCCGAAGCCATTAAAAACGGACGAATCCCTAAATCGTTAAGCGGAAGAGGTTAGGGTTTGATAAATCAACTTTATAAAAAGAGAGCGGTGCTGATAAACTTCAACACCGCTCTCTTTATAAATACTTTAATTAAAAGGGAAGATCGTCTTTTTCGGTAGGAATTACCGGAGGTGCCGGATTTAAATTTTCATGAGATGCTGCCGGGGCTGAAACTGTTTGGTTTTCAGCATTAGAACGTCCACCCAGCATATTAAGTGTATCCACCTCAATTTCGGTTATATATCTTTTTTGACCATCTTTTTCGTATGAGCGATTACGAATACGGCCTTCAATGTATACCTGAGAACCCTTCCTGAGATATTTTTCGGCTACTTCGGCCAACCCACGCCATAAAATAATATTGTGCCACTCTGTTTGTTCAACATCCTGCCCATCACGGTTTCTGTATGTTTCTGTAGTAGCCAGTGAAAACGATGCCTTTTTAACTCCCTTGTCAAAATTCTGAATTTCAGGATCTTTCCCGAGATTACCAATCAGAATCACTTTGTTAACGCCTCTTGCCATTTTTCTCGCTTTTATAATTGTAAATGTTCCACAAATATACATTCAAATCGGTAGGAAACCAAGATTTTAATGCCAGCCTTTTAGGCATATAACAACTAAAAATGGAAGTATTTCTGGAGGAATTTTTCGGTAAGACGGGGAATGGGCAAACCATCAGAATGAGGATTTTGCACAAGCCTGATTTCATCTGAATTTAGTTGCGGGTGAATACCATCCTGTTTTACAATAAAATAACGGGCATAAATATGCTGATGAGTGAGTATGTGTTTGAAATCGAAGAAATGAGACTGAACATCTTCAACTGAATTGAAGAATTTCCTGAAATCAGCATTTGCGTTCATTTCACCCAAAGAAAACAAATGGTCAGCCTCTGTCATAGGCAAATCCCATAAATTTCGCCAGATATCATTTCCGGTTCGTTTAATCATCATAATGTTTTTATTTTCTGACACTAAACATATGTAATTAAAAAAACGATTGCGGGTTACAACTTCTTTCTTTTTCAATGGAAGCTTATCTGTTAATCCTTTTTCATAAGCATAACAAGTCTTTTGCAGCATACAGTCTTCACATAGCGGGTTTGCGGGTTTGCAGTGCAAGGCTCCGAATTCCATAACGGCCTGATTAAACTCACCGGGTTCAGACCGGGGAATGAGCGACTGAGCCAGGTTAAAAACTGTTTTTTGTGAATTTGGGCTTCCGGCAGGTTCGTGCACACCAAACAACCTTGAAAATACCCTGACAACATTTCCATCGACCACTGGTATTGCCTGATGATTGCAAATGGAAGCAATAGCAGCTGCAGTATATTGTCCAACGCCTTTCAATAAAATAAGATCATCATAAGCAGCAGGAAAAACCCCGTCAAACTTATCTATAATAAGTTTAGCTGAGAAATGCATATTTCGGGCCCTGCTGTAGTACCCAAGGCCTTTCCAAACAGACAGAACATCTTCTTCATCAGCATTGGCAAGGGACTGAATGTCAGGAAATTTTTGAAGAAACCGGAGATAATAGGCCAGGCCCTGATCAATTCTGGTTTGTTGAAGAATAATTTCCGAAACCCAAATTTTATAGGGGTCGCGTGTGTGTCGCCAGGGCAAATTTCTTTTATGATTTTGATACCAATCGAGCAATAATTTTTGAATATCCATAAGCAAATTCCGAAAAACACTTAAATAGAGGCAATTGGGAGCAAAAAAAACAGATAATTTTAATTTTGTCACAAAAACCTGTATATTTGCACCCCGTTTAAAAAATTTATTCTCAAATCATTAAAACTCAAAATCAACATGACAAAAGCAGAAATTGTAGCTGAAATTGCTAGTAAGACCAATATTGAAAAGGTTGCCGTACAGCAAACTGTTGAGGCTTTCATGGATGCAGTTAAAAACTCTTTGGCCAACGGTGAAAACGTATATCTCAGGGGCTTTGGTAGTTTCACTACAAAGAAAAGGGCAGAAAAAACCGGACGTAACATTTCAAAGAATACTACAATTATCATTCCGGCTCATTTCATCCCAGCTTTTAAACCTGCTAAGACCTTCGTATTTGACGTTAAAAACAAGGTAAAATAAGCAGTTGTTCAATTTTTAAAAAACATTTATCATGCCAAGCGGAAAAAAAAGAAAAAGACATAAAATGGCCACTCACAAACGGAAAAAACGTTTGCGCAAGAACAGGCATAAAAAGAAATAAGTTTTCTTAATTACGGGAAATACCATCATATGGCCTTAACAGGTTCTGCGTGGCCATATGATGGAATTATTCCTATTTTTGTTTACCGATTCGAACAACAGGTGATACCTACCTGTTGATTTGTGTATATATAAAGGTAGCGCTCACCACATAAAAAATCAGGAGTTGAATAAAGAACTGATTATCGATGCGGGTCTTTCGGAGGTGAATATTGCATTGCTTGAAGACAAGGACCTCGTTGAATTAAACAAAGAAAAGAGTAATAGCAATTTTGCAGTAGGCGATATCTATTTGGGTAGGGTAAAAAAGATTATGCCCGGCCTCAATGCTGCATTTGTGGATGTCGGGTATGAAAAAGATGCCTTCCTCCATTATCTGGATCTCGGCCCACAGGTTAATTCATTAAATAAATTACTGAAGCATTACATTGCTGGCAAACCGGATGCGCCGGGAATCAGTGATTTTGATCCCGAACAGGATATTGAAAAAACCGGTAAAATTAATTCTGTATTAACGCCAAACCAACAGGTTCTTATTCAGATTGCCAAAGAACCCATCTCCACAAAAGGGCCCAGAGTTTCTTCAGAAATCTCTTTTGCAGGACGATATTTGGTCTTGGTGCCATTTTCTCAACGCGTTTCTGTTTCGCAGAAAATTAAAAGCATTGATGAGCGCAACAGGCTAAAGCGCTTGATTACCAGCATCAAACCAAAGAATTTCGGAGTTATTATCCGCACTGTTGCCGAAAACAAAAAAGTTGTTGACCTTGACAACGATTTGCGCAGCCTCATTGCCAAATGGGAAGCCTGTGTTGCAAAATTAGAAGGCGCCAAAGCCCCTCAAAAAATCCTGAGTGAAATAGATCGCACTACAGCCATTCTTCGCGATCTGCTGAATGAGTCTTTCAACAATATCCACATAAATGATCCGGGGCTATTCGAAGAAATTAAAGCTTACATCAAAACCATTGCGCCCGACAAAATTGATATTGTAAAACTCTACAAAGGCAAAGTTCCCATTTTTGAGCATTTTGGAATTGACAAACAGATAAAAAACTCCTTTGGTAAAATTATTACCATTAAAAGTGGGGTTTATCTGATAATTGAACATACCGAGGCTCTTCATGTAATAGATGTCAACAGCGGTCACAGGGTAAATTCTGAAATTTCACAGGAAATGAATGCTCTTGCAGTAAACCTGGAGGCAGCTGCAGAAATTGCGCGCCAGCTCAGGCTGCGCGATATGGGGGGCATTATCGTTATCGATTTTATCGATATGCATGATGGGGCCAACCGACGTAAACTCTATCAGAAACTGAAAGAGGAAATGAGTCGTGACCATGCCAAGCATACAATTCTTCCTCCAAGCAAATTCGGACTTGTGCAGATTACCCGTCAAAGGGTTCGCCCTGAAATGAATGTTCAGATTCTTGAAAAATGTCCTGCTTGTGGCGGCACCGGTGAAATTAAACCAAGCATTATCCTGATCGACCAGATAGAAAACAATATCCGCTATCTTATTCAGGACCAAAATGAACCGTTTGTTAAGATTGCCATTCACCCATATATTTATGCTTATCTCACCCAGGGATTCCCGTCGATACGCATGAAATGGTATGCAACCTTTAAACGCTGGATCAGGCTTAAACCAATGCCTTCCTATCATTTGCTTGAATACCATTTTTTCAACAAAGTTGAAGACGAAATTAAGATGTAATCGGCCTTAAGCATTGATAAATCATCTGATTTCTTACCAAATTATATATTATTTTTGCAGTACCGGTTGTTAAAAGTTACCGGAGGTTTTTCTTTATTTAATACTGAACATGGATACAGTCGTTAGTGGAATCAGACCCACAGGTAATCTACATCTGGGTAACTATTTTGGAGCTTTACGTAACTTCATTAAAATGCAGGACGAAAATCATTGCTATTTCTTTATAGCTGATTATCATTCCCTTACCACTCATCCCACTCCTGCTGATTTACATGGGAACGTTAAAAGTGTTTTGGTTGATTACCTGGCTGCCGGGCTCGATCCGGAAAAAGCCACTCTTTATCTGCAAAGTGACCTCCCCGAAACTGCTGAACTGTACCTGTTTCTCAATATGAATGCTTATCTGGGCGAACTGGAGCGCGTTACTTCTTTTAAAGATAAAGCACGTACCCAGCCTGATAATATCAACGCCGGATTGCTTACCTATCCTACCCTGATGGCTGCTGATATTATTATTCACAAAGCCCACAAAGTGCCTGTTGGAAAAGATCAGGAACAACATCTTGAAATGACCAGAACTTTTGCCAATCGTTTTAACCGTTTGTATAATGTTGACTATTTCCCTGAGCCTGTTGCTTATAACTTTGGCGAGCAGCTGATTAAAATTCCAGGGCTTGACGGAAGCACCAAGATGGGCAAATCGGAAGGTGAAGGCAATGCTATTTTCCTAAGCGACGACCCGACAGTTATCCGCAAAAAAGTAATGAAAGCGGTAACTGACAGCGGGCCAACAGAACCCAACCAGACTAAACCTCAGGCAATTGAAAATATTTTCTATCTGATGAAAGCTTTATCAAAACCTGAAACCCTTGCATTTTTTGAAGAAGAATATAACAATTGCAGAATCAGGTACGGTGATATGAAAAAACAGCTGGCCGAAGATGCTATTCAATTTACAGAACCTTTCCGTGAAAAAATCCGGGAATTGTCGGCCAATGATGAGTACCTCCGCAAAGTAGCTGCCATAGGCCGCGATAAAGCCCGCGAGAGCGCTTCAAAAACCATTAAGGAAGTACGTAGCATTATCGGCTTCAAACCCTTCTAAACCCTTCATTTCAGCGAAGCCTCAAAGAAGCAGATATCATACAGGCTTCGGATTTACTGATGAACTATTTTCTAAAACATAAAAAAGGGAGCTGATTCAAATATCAGCTCCCTTTTTGTTCATCCAACAGCGCTATCGGGCTGCCATAATTTTCCCGTTTTCAATCTTTACTACAAAAGCATCCTTAAAACCTTTGTCAGCTATTTGTTTACGCAACTGAACCGCATTCGAATAATCAGCTTCACAGCCTGCAATATATTTATACCATTTTCCTGATTCATAACATTGCACATGGGCAATTCCCTTAAGTTCAGGGTCAGTCAAACTAATTTTTGAAGCAGAAGCCAGCAACTGAACACCAAAGCAAATTTCATTATTAACCATGTTATTTAAACCAGTTTCCGTTGATGGTTTATCTGCTGACATTGTTTTGCCAGATAATGCAGATTGATTATTTTCAGGGGTGTCAGCAGTTTCAAAACACTTGTTAAAGAAATCAGGTTCAAATAAATAAATATCTACCTCTTCGCCCGTTTTAAATAATGATGGTTTTAATGACTGATTCAGAACTGGCTTATCGATAGACAAAATTTTAAACTCCGTTCTGCGATTTGCCTGATGCTCTTCTTCAGTACATTGCACACCATCCTGGCATTTATTTATAAGTTTTTTCTCTCCATAACCTTTTGCTATCAAACGTGAAGGATCAATTCCCTGAAGGACAATATATCTGATGGCAGCCTCAGCTCTTTTTTGAGATAACTCATCATTATACTCGTCAGAGGCTCTGCAATCGGTGTGAGAAGAAAGTTCGATCCGGATTGGATATTGTTTGAGGATAGCCACCAGGTTATCGAGTGAAGGCTTGGCATCTTCTCTGATGAACCACTTGTCAAGATCATAATAAATATTCTCCACGCGAAATACTTTATCCACTTCCAGTTTATCAAGAAGCAAATCCCGGGGTGTTTCCTGATTTGTGACAGTATCTGTCACATCAACTTTGAAATTCAAACAATCAGTCAGATAGTCAGGCTTAACTGCTTTGGTAACATAAAGCACATCTTTTTCGACCGGAGTAGTAAAAAAACCTTCCGGATTTGTTTCGAGTACTCTGACTTTATTTGTTTTCGTATTCAGCACAAACACCTGAGCTCCGGCCAATGGCGTTCCGGTAGTTTTGTCTTTAACATAGCCACTCACGTTCATATCTTTTGCAATGATTTGCTGAGCTTCAACCTCTTTCATTTTTGGATAAGCAGCATTTTTAAAAGCGTAAATATCATCGCTGCCTTTACCGCCAGGCCTGTCGGAACTAAAAAAGCCTGATTTTAAATCTTTTGAAACTGCAATGGCAAAATCATCATAGGAAGAGTTAAGCGGTGCATAGAGGTTTTCAGGTTCACTCCATTTTCCATTGGTTAGATGGGA
The DNA here is from genome assembly GCA_020636745.1 of Lentimicrobiaceae bacterium. Lineage (NCBI taxonomy): Bacteria > Pseudomonadati > Bacteroidota > Bacteroidia > Bacteroidales > Lentimicrobiaceae > Lentimicrobiaceae bacterium. The sequence goes on from JACJXH010000012.1 coordinate 15,047, forward strand.
AAGAAAGATATCAAGGCCTCCGTATCCGGGATGTCCGTCAGAAGCAAAATAGAGCAGCGAATCATTAACCAGCGTAGGAAAAACCTCATTCCCGATGCTATTTATAACTCCACCCAGGTTAACAGGCTCACTCCATTTGCCACCAGTGAACTCTGATGAGTAAAGATCGGAACCTCCGGAACCTCCGGGTTTATCTGATACAAAAATTAAATGTTTTCCATCGGAAGAAATGGTTGGATGGCCCACAGAATAACTATCGCTATTATAAGGAAATTCGATGTATCCATCCTTTCCTTCGCTCAGATTTGCATAGAAAATCTTTAAAACATAAGTTAGAGGAGCACCTTTAACTCTTTGAACTTTATCTATAACAGTGCGCGTAATAAAAATTTTGCTGAAGTTGTCAGAAAATGAAGCAGGTCCATCGTGGTACGACTGGTTAAATTTTGATGACATAGGGGTTGGATTATGCATGGGCCCCCAGAAATCTTTGTAATATTTAGGATCAGCCTGAAACAGATTTAGATAATTAAAATTAGTCCAACCATACCTTTTGTTCTCGAGCAGGCTTGGGTTTCTATCGGATGTATAAACGATGCCCTTTTCAAAGAAAACCGGACCAAAGTCAGAATAAGTTGAATTAAGATTATCAGCATTTTTAACTTCAGCTGAGGGTGATTTTTTTGACCATTCAGCCATTAAAGCACAATAACCGGCATACAGTTTACCTTTGGGATCATCAGGAACCAATGTTGCATATTTCTCAAAAGCTGCTTTAGCCTGATCATAATCCTGAAGGCTTCGGGCAGCCTGTCCCAGATAATAAAAATTGACCGGCTCAATATCATTGAATTCAGTGACTCTTTGATACCACGATCTTGCTTCGGCAACATCATTCGTAAACCGATAACAGTCAGCAAGTTTGATTGTTGCTTCCTTTTTCACAACATCATCGCGGCTTTCAGCAGCTTTGAGATACAAAGGAATTGCCCTGGCATACTTGTATAATTCAAATTGCCTGTTGGCCTTCTTGATTTGTGAAAATCCCTGCATGCCAGTAACCAGAAACAGGGTTGCAAGAATAATTTTAATATTTCTCATTTGCTTATTTTTTATATCAGTCAAAGCTTCAGCCCAAAAACAGAATTTTGCCGTTTGCTAGAAAAAGAACCTGGGTGTAAGCATTCTTTCTTTATAAAGATCGAGGTCTATTCCCAGCCTGATTTCATGCGAACCTTTGTTATGAGGCTGTAATTCATTCAGATAAATATCATAAGAATAGCCCACCCTAAACTTCTCAGAAATTCTGAACTCTGTCATAAAAACTATGGCTTTTTCAGTACGATAAGATGCTCCAATCCAAAAAATGTTACTAAACAACAAACTGGCATTCACATCAACCTGCATCGGGGCATTTTTCACAAATTTAGCCAGCACAGAAGGCCTGAAAACAATTTTATCGTCAATAGGGACAGCCACTCCGGCCATGCCATAAAAGTGCCTGAGGAGCTTTGTATAGGTTGTTTTCTCATTTACAACAGCCAGCCCATATTCATTCTGAAAAAGTTGTTTGGATGACAAACCTGCAAAAAACCGGTTATTCTGATAATAAACCCCAAAGTTGGCGTCAGGTATCATCCGTTGCACATCCTGTGGATTAAACGTATAGTCCGGATCTTCAACATTCATCTGTCTCCAATCGAAATCAAAGTATTTAAATCCACCCTGAAGTCCGAAAGACAAGGTGCCTTTCCCCAATAAGAGCCTGTAAGCATAAGTAGCCATCAGCCCCTGATTTATTGTCGGGCCGAGCGCATCACGGTATGCATATAAGCCCAATCCTACCTTATTGTTGCGGGTTGCCATATGGGCGGCCACAGTAAAAGTACGGGGAGCTCCATCAATGCCCACCCATTGATACCTGTCAAGCATATCAATGGTGAGCATTTCGCGGCTACCGGCATAAGCCGGGTTTAAAGCCAGTTTATTAAACATATACTGGCTAAACAGCGGATCCTGCTGGGCAAAAGCCGAGAAACTGATTAACAGGAATACTAAACCGGTTATCTTTTTCATTTGATTGTGTTTTTTATATTTTCAGAATCAGTTTTCGCTTCTTACATAAATCCATCCGGTAAACGTTTTCACGTCCTTGATTTCAAGTATGTAGTAGTATGTACCATCAGGAACCATTTCACCTTTGGAGTTGGTAGCATCCCAATATACATTCACATTGTCGTAATGCGACATTTCATTGATTTTATCGCCCCAACGATTGAAGATCTTCACTGTATTGTCGGGGAACCCTTCAATACCTTTAATCTTCCAGATGTCATTATTTCCATCTTCATTAGGTGATACTCCATTGTAGATGACTATATCATCAATGGTAGGCTCGGGCAACACATGTATGTAAATCATGGCTTCGTCGCACATGACCGGTATACCCTTATCACAAATTCTGTAACAGAGCGAATCATCGCCGGCAAATCCTGCATAAGGAGTATAAGTAATCGTGTTGTCGCTGTTTATCACTACCAAACCATTTTCAGGATAACTGCAGAAACTTACTGAAAGTGCATCGTTTTCCGGATCACTATCGTTATCAGTAACATGAACAACTACACTTGTGTTGAATCTGGTAGTATCATAATCGTCAACTGCTACCGGCGGATAATTGATTCCATCTATCATTACCATCACTTCATCTGTATCCTGACAGCCAGTAACCACATCTGTAACGAGTAAAACAAACTCTGTATGGTTGGTTAATGGCCTGGTTTCAGGATTGGTAGAATTGCTGTTGAGCAACAATGAAGCTGGTTGCCAGTTGTAGGTATAGGACCCCGAACCATTTATAGCAGTACCACTCAAAATTGTAGTAGTATTGTATGCAATAGACTGATCTTCACCCGCATTGGCAACAACACCGGCATTGATTGTAAGTTTCAGATTATCAGTTACTAATTCACTTCCGCAAGCTTCGGCTCCTGTTACATTCAGGGTAAGCAATACAATACCTGTTTCAGTAGCAGATGGAATGTAAATTGGCGACAACGTATTTCCGTTGATGAAAGAGCCTTCGCCATCGGATGTCCAGTAAACCGAAGTGTAATTGCTTGCAGTTGCAGCAAGTAGTTGCAGCTGATTGCCCTGACAAATGGTCATATCTGGTCCCGCATAAGCGGTTGCTTTTTGCGCAATAGTAAGCACCATCTGGTCTGTTGCTGTGCTGCATCCAGCCTCAGAAACAGCTTCCATTGTTAAAACAACCTGACCATTTAACACATCGCTAACTCCCGGGGTATAAACCGGATTCATCAGGTTTGCGTTGTTGAAAGAACCGGTACCGCTGGTTGACCATTGTACTGAAGACTGATATGTTGCTGAAGCTCCTGTAACAGAATAACTATCATCCATACAAATAGTAGCATCTTCACCGGCATTTGCTGTTGCCTGACGCGAAATAAAGAGCCTCATTTGGTCAGTGCTAACACCACAAGGTTCTGATGACATTCCGGTTATTGTCAAAGTAACATTACCTGAAATAATATCATTCAAGCCAGGTGTGTAAACCGGATTAAGGATGTTTGCATCACTGAATGATCCATCGCCGGAAGAAGTCCATGTCAATGAAACGGCATTTGACTGCATAGCTCCAAAAATGGTAAAGGTTTCAGTTTCACAAATAGTGGCATCAGCCCCGGCATTTACTTCAGCCTCGCGTGAAATGGTAAGTACCATTGCGTCGGAAACGGCAGCACAAGGCGAAGCTGCATTAACAGATATGGTAAGAGTAACTGTGCCATTCAAAATGTCAGATGCACTCGGTGTATAAGTTGCATTTACAAGTGACGGATTATTGAAGTTTCCTGTGCCACTTGTTGACCACATAACAGTTTGGGCAAATGCCACGGTTGCATTACTGAGTAAGTAGGATGAACCTTCACAGATGGCAGCATCACCTCCGGCATAAGCAGTTGCCTGACGCGAAATGGAAAGCACCATCGCATCACTTACCGGTGGGCAAAGAACTGACTGAGCCGTAAGTGTGAGAGTTACATTGCCAGAAATAATATCAGCCATGCTAGGCGTATAGACCGGGTTTAGGATATTAGCATCATCAAAAGTACCTGAACCGGATGACGTCCAGTGCAGACTAGCAGCATCAGAAGCCATAGCATTAGTAAGCTGATAGACAGAACCTTCACAAATACTAGCGTCTTCACCTGCACTTACTGTAGCCTGATTGCTGATGGTTAGTACCATTTGGTCAACATCTCCGGCACAAGGCGCTTCAGAAGAAACAGTAAGAGTTAATGTTACATTTCCATTCAGTATATCAGCAATACTTGGTGTATAGGTAGCATTTATCAGGTTCACATTATTAAATGAGCCTGAACCATTGCTGCTCCACGTTACCTGAGTAGCATTTGACACTGAAGCTGTGGATAATGTATAGGACGAACCTTCGCATATACTTGCGTCAACTCCAGCATTGGCCGTAGCCTGAAGTGATATATTCAATACCATGGCATCAGAAACAGAACCACATGGCGCTATTGATTGCGCAGTAAGTGTAAGAACAACTGAACCTGCCGAAATATCAGCTGATGATGGTGTATAAACCGGATTCAAAATGCCCGGATTACTGAATACTCCCGAACCACTCGTTGTCCATAAAATACTACTTGCATTGGACTGTGAAGCCTGATCAAGCATAAATACTGAGCCCTGACAGATGACAGCATCAGCTCCTGCATTTACTTCTGCCTGACGAGATATATTCAGTACCATCTGGTCACTGCTTCCGTCGCAAGGAGCATCCGAATTAACATACATTGTTAATGTAACATTTCCATCAAGAATATCATTTGCACTTGGGAAATATGTTGGATTGACCAGTACAGGGTTGTTAAAGTAACCCGTTCCGGTTGTAGTCCAAAATACAGAAGCAGCAGATGTTGCAACAGCGCTTTCAAGATAATAAGAAGAGCCTTCACAAATAGTGGCATCGCCACCTGCATAGGCAACAGCTTGTTGTGAAATTGTAAGCACCATTTCATCCATATCAAATCCACATGGAGCATCAGACTGAGCTGTTAATGTTAGGATAACTGAACCAGCACTAATGTCAGCTACACTTGGCGTGTAAACCGGATGAAGTATAGTATCATCGCTGAATGTTCCTGTACCAGAAGTTGTCCAAAACAGCGAGGTGGCATTCTGAGCCATAGATGAAGTGAGCGTATAATCACTTCCCTGACAGATGATTGCATCAACACCTGCATTAATAATTGCCTGCCTGTTGATGATAAGGGTCATCTGATCAGCGTCGCCGGCACACGGAGCTGCTGATGAAACAGTCATGGTAAGTATTACCGAGCCATTCAAGATATCAGATGCACTTGGTGTATAAACGGGATTCTGAACAGTGACACTGCTGAATAAGCCTGTACCGCTGGTTGTCCAGAGTATTGCTGTCGCATTGGCGGCAACTGCCGTAGATAGCACAGCCTGAGAACCTTCGCAGATGGTAATATCAACTCCTGCATCAGCAATAGCCTGATCGCTGATGAACAATGTCATGGCATCTATGGCTTCGCCGCACGGTGCATTTGACTGTGCCGTAAGCGTAAGCGTTACAGAGCCTGCAGCTACATCGGCAGCGCTCGGCTGATAAACAGCATTCAGGACAGCCGGATTCACAAACTCTCCGGTACCAGAAGTGGTCCATTGCAGTGAACTGTAGATTGCAGCTGTAGCCGATGTGATCGTAAACGGAGCTGTTTCACAAGTATATCCATCACTGCCAGCATTAACAACTGCCTGACGCGAAATGGTGAGTATCATCTGATCTATATCTATAGCACAAGGCGATGTTGGGTTGCCCGTTAGAGTAAGAACAACTGAACCATTGATTATATCAGCCTGACTCGGAGTATACGTCGGATTAATCAGCGATGGATTGTTAAAGAATCCTGTTCCACTTGATGTCCAAAGCAAAGATTGTGCGTACTGCGAAGTTGCATCTTCAAGAATATAAGCAGTTCCTTCACAGATAGAAGCATCAGCTCCAGCATTTACAATAACCTGACGACTAATAGTCAATACTAGCTCATCTGTTACAACATCGCAAGGCACTGGTGCTTCGCCGGTGAGGGTGAGAATAACCGAGCCCGATGCGATATCGGCAACACTTGGCGTATATACCGGATTCAGTATTGCAGAATTATCAAATGTCCCGGTTCCTGAAGTTGACCAGAGTAACCCAATGGTGTTGAGTGATGTGGCTTCAGCTAATGTAAATGTGCCAGTTTCACAAATGATAGCATCATTTCCAGCAAATACTTCAACTGGAGCCTGAATACTTAATATCATTTCATCAACAGATGTTGAGCATGCACCAACCGAGAATGCAGTCATAATAAGTGTAACAGCGCCATCGTCGATATCATTCTGACTTGGTGTGTAAGTAGGATTGATACTGTACGGACTGTTAAACGAACCAGTACCGGTAGTAGTCCAGAATACTGAATACTGGTTGGTGGCTGATGCTTCACTGAGCGTATAAGGTGTTCCGCCACAAATGATATCATCCGGACCAGCATTCGCAATAGCCTGCCTATTGATGGTAAGTACCATAAAATCGTCATCTGTCGGACAGGGGCTGGCTGATATACCGGTAAGAGTAAGTACAACTGAGCCATTCAGTATGTCATCACTGCTCGGTATGTAGGTAGTTTCAAGTAAGCCGGAATCCACAAATGATCCTGTGCCATTTGAAGTCCAGAGTACACTTTCAGTGTTAACTGCATTTGCAAAACTGGTTACAAACGACTGTCCTTCACAAATTTGAGAATCCGGGCCCGCATTGACTACAGCCTGACGACTGATAGTCAGCGTCATCTGGTCAACGGCATTTACACATGGTGAGGCGCTGGTAACTGTCATGGTCAGGATAATCGAACCATTCAGTCGGTCTGCTGCACTCGGCGTGTAAGTCGGATTTTGGTCGGTGGCATCGTCAAAGCTGCCGGTACCATTGCTTGTCCACAGGATAGATGCAGCATCGGTAGCCACAGCATCGCTGATGGTGTAAGCTGAACCTTCACAAATGGTAGCATCATCACCGGCAAAGGCAGTGGCCTGGGCGTTGATGGTCAGTACCATAAAGTCACTGGCATCACTGCATGGTGCAGCGGAAGTGGAG
>JACJXH010000013.1 GCA_020636745.1 Lentimicrobiaceae bacterium
AACAAAAACTGGCAAAGAACACACTGGCGCGCCATTGAATCAGCCTACAACAAATCACCGTTTTTCCTTTATTACCGCGACGATTTTGAAGCCATATTCAACAACCCGCCTGAATTGCTGATGAATTTCAACCTGAAAATCATCAACCTGTGCCTGCGGTTATTAAAAATAAAACCAGCTTATAAACTATCCGAAACATTTATTAAATGCCCTGAAGACACATTGGACCTTCGTCATAAAATCATGCCTAAACAACAGGTTGAAAAACTTTTTTCAATCACCAATTTCGCGCCCTACATACAGGTTTTTGCCGACAGGCAGGAATTTACACCCAACCTCAGCATTCTTGATCTTCTTTTTAATCTGGGCCCTGCATCCGTTGACTATCTGCAAAAGCACCCGCCTGTAAATCAACAAAAGGAAATATAGAAACTTATCCCGGTATTCGAAAAAGAAGCCCAACCATCAGCAAAGTGCATTTTTCAAGCCGAACTACTGTAACAGATAAAAGCAACAGACTGCCTTCGAAATGGATGCTTAAACAGTTGGATACTCAATTCTTACGTGATAAATGCTCATCAGTTTCTTTTTCAGAATCTTTTTGATGCGCGTAATATCCTTCAGGGTAAGTTCAGAGTTTACAAACTGATTTGTTTCAATCTGGCCATCAACAATTTTGTCGACCAGTTGAGCGATAGAGGCAGCGGTAGGCATTTTCATACTTCTGGAAGCGGCTTCCACAGAATCGGCCATCATCAGCACCGATGTTTCCTTTGAAAAAGGCACAGGGCCGGGATATCTGAAAGCCTGCTCGCTTATTTCCTGCTCAGGATGGTCGATACGCTGCTTATTATAAAAATATTCGGCCATGCGGGTGCCGTGATGGGTACGTATAAAATCGACCAGCACTTCAGGAAGCTTATATTTCTTGGCCTTTTCAATCCCTTTAATTACATGGCTTACAATGATACGGGCACTTTCCTCATAGCCAAGTTCATCATGCGGATTTACGCCCGACGATTGATTTTCAATAAAATACATCGGCATATCCATCTTGCCGATATCATGATACAAGGCTCCGGCCCTGACGAGCAGCGTATTTCCACCAATTTCATAAATGGCAGCTTCGGCAATATTGGCCACCTGCATGGAGTGCTGAAAAGTACCCGGCGCATGCAGTGAGAGCTGTCGCAACAGGGGGCTGTTGGTATCGGAAAGCTCCATAAGCGTAACATCTGTCACCTGCCCGAAAAGCTTTTCAAACACAAAAATCAGCGGATAAGAAAAAAGTGTAAATACAGCACTTCCGGCAAAATAGATAAACTCTGAAGCTTCAATACCATGCAGATTGCCATCCTGAATCATAAGCATACCGGTATAAATAGCCGAATAAGTTACAAACACAGCCAAAGCAGTAATAAAGAACTGCGATCTGCGCCGCAGTTCAGCCACACTGATAATGGCAATAATTCCGGTAATAAGTTGTTGAAAAATAAACTCAAACCCATTGGGCACCATAAATCCGGTTAAGATTAAGGTAACCACATGCACAAAAAAGGCCAGACGGGTATCAAAAAACACCCTGATAACAATAGGAACCAAACAAAAAGGCAGGAGTTGCAGCAAATCCTGACTGCGGCCAATCGTCAGGCTGGCCGTGGCAACCATCAGGTAAATAACCAACAGGATAATAAGGAGTTTTTTGTTTTCAGCAAAAATATCGCGTCTGAATGAAATCATAAACAGTACAAAGGCCACCATGGTGAGTGTAATAAGCAGCGACTGACCAAAAAGCACATTGTTGTATTTAAAATTATCGCCCAGGCGGCTTTCATAATCAGCCCTGAGCGATTCAAGCACCTGGAATTTTTCAGCATTGATCAGTTCACCTTTCTGAATGATTTTTTCGCCATTCTGGACCATTCCCCGCGAATTGGGAATTTCGCTAACCAGTGCCTCCCTGGCCCTGCTGGTATTTTCAGCATCAAACAGAATATTCTGTTTAATAGCATTCAACAATAGCCCCCTGAGCATTTCATCATTTCCGGTATCAGCTTCGGCCAGTTTGCGCCTGATGTATGTTTCGGCAGAGGCAATGGTAAACATCCGCGACAATGGCACTTTTGAGGCGGTATTACCATCAACCACAAAGACTTCATAGCCCGGCGGTTTATTCTCAATTTCATTTGTAATACTGATAACCCCGTGCGAAAACAAAGTATCAAGCACGCCCATCACCACTTTAAGGTTACGGGTTTTTGCATCATCAGTTCCGGCTTGCCGGCCATATTGCGCTTCCCAGGCCCTTTCAAAAGCATTGATAAGATAATTCATTTGTGCATCAGCCATTGAATGACTGCGCCTGAAGTAAGGCCGGGCATCTTTCAGTGCAATTTCCTGCTCAAGCTTCAGTTCTTCAGCCGGTTTCAGAATAGCAAAATCAACCGGTGCAATCAAATCATCGTGCTGCCATGTTTTACCCCGCTGGTATTCATACCTGAAACGGCCCTCACGCGGAAAAACCATAATCAGCAACCAGATTACCAGGGCAAACAGGAAGACCTTTCCCAGAATATCATGATGGTCGCGAAGCCAATAGAATGATTTATTCATAAAATTGAAGTGGAATAAACAGTTTGCCAAAGCACGAATATACAAAAGATACGTTCATGCATAAAGATACTATTCGCACTCATTAAAATAACAACGCTTAATTAAAACCATACAGCACTGGTTATCAGCACGTAAACCTGACAAACCAAAAAACAGGACAGAAGTTTTCAACAATACAGTCCAAACTGTTAATTACTTCTCAGTAAAAGCGAAAAATAATTCGGTATATTTGCCCACAACACAAGGTGTACAACCTATGCCAATCGCCATTTGTTATCATTCATTGGTTGCTGTCAGGGCCGAACCCTCAGATAAAGCTGAGATGGTGAATCAGTTGCTTTTTGGCGATCTTGTCGTAACAACTGAAATATCAGGGCACTGGATTAAAATCAAAACCATTCATGACGATTATGAAGGATGGTGTGATTACAGGCAAATACACATTCTCTCCGACGAAAATTACGATTTAATTCTTCAGCTCGACCAGCAGCTTGTTTCAGATATAACAGCCAGGTTGAGTTTGCAGGGGCATCCGGGCTATACACTTGTTCTGGGAAGCACCTTACACCTTTTACCTGACGGACTGATGAACGGCCCCGCGGGGAAATACCATCTTTCAGAAGGCGAAAGCCATACTCCCCTGTTGCGCAGCCCTGAAGATCTGATAGAAACAGCCATG